>JAHECJ010000198.1 GCA_024641805.1 Desulfococcus sp. | reverse complement strand
GGTTGATGAGCGAGGAGTTTTTGACGGTGGAGGTGCAGACTGCGCATTTCTCGGACTGATGGGATGGAAACCCCGCTTTCAGACAGGCGTCAAAATGAGGTGTCAGGTGTTGGGATCAGGTTTCAGGTGTCAGAAACAGGAATTGCGGCTGAAACCTGACACCCGACCACTGGCATCAGTTGAATATTGATTCACGTTCATCGAAGCAGAAAACCGGAAAAGCTCGCTTTTTCGGAATCACTCCATTTTCCGGCCCTATCTGCTCTCGACAAACCCCATTTCCGCCAGAAACCGGTACCATGCCCTTCCCCGCTCCCCGGCATTGGCCACCAGCCAGTGGCCGCCGGTCATAAACACGTGTTTCGGCCATCCCCATTGCTCGCACAAAGCATGTACATGAACAAAGGGACACAGCTTGTCCCCCCGGGACGCGATCACAAGGATCCGGTTTTTGGAAATTTTCGGCGAAAAATTAAGCGGGGAATGGAGGGTCCAGAGGCGGTTTAAGCGGTCAAGAAACTCCTTTTCGACATGAAACGGCAATCTGGCCGCACCCGGACTGAAATCCCCGGTAAACTTGACCGCAGGAACCATGAGTGCGGCAAACGCGATCTGGTCGGATAAGGCGGCAAAAAGGGCGGCATTATATCCCCCCAGACTGGCTCCGATCAGCCCGGTTTCACCGGCGCCCATGTCCTTTAACACATGGATCGACCCGGCCAGATCATGCACGGCCTGCCCAAAGCATTCACAAGTCATGACCACATCATCGGGCTGAAGAAACATCCCCCGGCGCATTTTGTCTTTCGGCCCCCGCCTCCAGTGAAACGGGGTAACAAACAGCACGACATCCAGCCCCATCTGAAACAGGGTCCGGACTTTAAACATTTTCTCCGCCTGGTCCGGGTCTCCCAGCATATATCCATGAAGGCAGACCAGGGTTTTCCGGCCTGTATCCCCATGCGCCCACTGGATCAGGCGGGCGGTTTTGTTTTCCGGAAATGAAAAAAACCGTTCGGTGATCAACGGGTTTCGGGGCACGTACTGACTGGAAAAAGTAATTTCCCGGCGAACCCCATCAAGAAAAAAAGTTTCAGACGCAATCAAATAATCCGGCAGGCTTTCGGGGAACTGAAAAAAAATTTCCGGGTGATCGATATAATGATGTTCAAAATAAAAATCGACCTGCTGTTCGTAAGTTGTTCGGTCAATCGCTCTTTTGGGTTGAAACGGTTTTAACAGTTTGGGCAGCGTTAAAAAAGCATCATCCACCACGCCGCCGATGCCGTCAATGGCTTTGTCCAGAAATCCCACGGCAGTGCCGGAGGCATTGATGAATGTCATGATTTTATCCGGATGTGATGGGCCTCCTGCAGACCGTTGAGCAGCAGGAATGAATGGATTTCAATGCGCATCAGTTCTGCATCCGGATGATTCAAAAACGTTTCTAAATCTGGATGCTGGTCAATGAAGCGCTTGCAGACATCATTTTGGGTGGCCTTGCTGTCAATGGGAACATAGCGGCCTTCAATGGTCAAAGCCTGGACTTCCGAGATGATCCCCCTTTCACGGGTATCCATCAAAAGACTGACCTGTGGATTTACCAGCAGGTTCCGATACTTGGTGGTGTTGCGATGCGTGACCAGATATATTTCCGTGCATTCGTCATTGAAAGAATACCGCATCAATGAACAATAGGGCCTGTCACCGGCAATCGTGGACAGCACACAGATTTGATTGCCCCTGACCAGGCCCTTTATGACTTTAAGTACGTGTTTTCCTTCAGACGCATGGTTCATAGGGAAAAAAGGATCCGAATGGGATTGTTTCGAAAAAGTAGCTGGATGGTTAAGTTAAAAATTTCATGTACAAGGAGTAGTGGTTTTTCAGGCCTAAGATAATACAAATAGTATATTGAAGAGCTGAAAAACCACTACAGCGCAGTAGATGGGAGTTTTTACGACGCCATCAGGATCTGGGTACCGGTTTTTTGGTCAGGCGGCTTAGTATGACCATAGCCACGAGAATCCCCGCAGAGATGTAAAAGGCAAGATCCAGGCTGCCGGTGATATCCTTAATGGAACCGGCGACTCTTGCCATGAAAAAACCGAATCCCCACCCGAGAAACACCAGGCCGTAATTAACGCCAAGGTTTTTCGCACCAAAAAAATCCGCTGTATAGGACGGCAGCAGGGAAAGTCCTCCGCCATACTGCCAGTAAGCCACACCCACCACAATAAAAAGTAAAACAAGGTTCTGAGATTTAATAACAGCGGGCATGGCCGCCAGACATAGGGCGGAAACCATACAGTTGATGGTATACGCTTTATCCCGACCGATTTTGTCAGAGTACATACCGGTCCCCACGCGGCCGGAAGCATTTACGAGACCGCCGTAGGAGACCAAAATCCAAGCATTGGCAGCAAAAAACGGTATCCCCGAAGCTGCAGACTTTAAAATACCGGCTGCGTTGGCAATAATCAGCAAACCGGATTGTGTGGAGCCGATGAACAGAATAACCAGGGCATAAAACTGCCAGGTTTTCATCATTTCGCCCGGTGTCCAGTCTTTCCCTGTGGTTGCCGCTGTCTTTTTCGCTGATGCCGCAACCGCAGCTCCCGGCGGGATGTATCCTTCGGGTGGCCATGAAAGAAACTGAGCCGCCAGGCAGATCACGGCGGCAAAAAAGATTCCCAGCCCGACAAAACTGCCGGTAATGCCGTAATTGATAATCAGCCACTTTCCCAACGGGCCGATATAAATAGCTGCGCCGCCATAACCACCCACTACCAGACCTGCAATTAATCCGCGTTTATGCGGACCAAACCATTTGAGTGCAGCCGGCGTCGGCGCCGCATATCCGATCCCCATGCCGATTCCCCCCAAAATGCCGAACCCGATAATAAGACCCGCATAACTTTTCATCAGACCGGCGATAATGCAACCGGCAGCCAGACAAAGGCCGCCGACGATCGCGCCGAACTTCGGTCCGAACTTATCATGAATCCGTCCCCCGGGAATCATAAACAAGGCGAATATGACGACCGCCAGGGAAAATGGCGTAGCAGCCTGGGCGTTGGTCAAATAAGCCCATCCCGCATTAAGACTTTCCATGGGCTGGCCGGCCATTTTCAGTACCATATCCTTGTCAGGACTATCAAAAACCAGCGCCTTGCTCCATACGCTCCAGGCATAAAGAATGCCCAGACACAAATTCACCACGGTTCCTGCGGCTACAACCACCCATGCCTTGCCCGGTACTTTAACAGCCTGTGCTGCCATCTTTACCCTCCCTGATTGTATAAATACCCGAAAAATAACACTTTGAATTCAATTAAAAATCAAAAAGACCTCGTCAATATTTCCGAAATCCGCTTTTTTTGCAACCACAAAATACATTGTTTTTTTAACAGACCGTGTCTCAATATGTCAGGCCACGGGAATCCATGCCGGCACAGCGATCCATAGATAGTTTAAACCAATAATCAATTTCACTGGCGCGGCGTAGAACAGTTCCCGGGAAACAAGCAGCATGCATAGAAGACGGTTTCTCAAGGAAATTCAAGGTTCTGCTTTTTAAGATTCCTGGCACTGGTTATCGCGGATCGGCGCAGATATTTAAAAAGGTTGTAGAAAAACGTCATGAGCGCCGGCCAAAGCTAAAATCTGGCAAGGCAAAATTGACGAGAAAAAGCGGAGTCTATGTTTAGAAATAATCATTTTGAGCTGAATTTTAACGCTGTTTGGCCAAGCGCAATTGTTTTTCAATAGCCTGCGAATTCTATCTCACCAGGAACAGACTATATTTGCCAAGTTCCCGGTCCAGGGCCCTGGCGTCTTTCACGAATCTTTCCAGAAGGTTCCAGAACTCACGGCTGTGGTTTAAAACCGCCGTATGAACCAGTTCATGCATAATGGCATAGTCCATCAATTCTTCCGGCAGTCTTACCAGATTGATGTTCAGATTGATGTTCTTCTTTTCCGAGCAGCTCCCCCACCGGGTTTTCTGGTTTTTGACAAACGCCCGGTCATACTGCAACCCACTTTTGGCTGAAAGGAGGTCAAGCCGTTTTATCAATATTGACCTGGCGGTCTGCCGGTCCATCAAACCGGCCGGCGAATCACTCTGACGCTTGGCAGCCTCCTGTTCAAGAGCTTTCAGCTTCGGAAGATGTTTTATGAGCCACTGGGACTTTGAACGGGCAAACGCTTCCGCGGCTTCAAAGGAAACTCCCCACGGCACTGCCACCCGTATCCCGCGAAACGGACGGATGGACAGGTTCATATGCCTGGCCCGGCTGCTTTTTTCCAGGACCACTTCGCCGATGCCGGAAATCACGACTTTTTTTTTGTTCATAACCGCCTGTTATCTATTTTAAGATTCTGATTCCCTTTTCTCTGAAATCCTCCAGGATCGCTTCCATCTGCATTTTATTACAGTCGTCAATCCGGTAGATATTTTTCACCCCATCTGCAAAACTCAGCACAAAATTACCGTCGGCATCCAAATGGGCGGTGCGAATATAATCACTGTCAATCCATGGTTTCACCGCTTCCAGAAAATGGTTCAGGCTGCAGGTTTTCATAAAATAGCCTCCGTCTCATACCATATGCATTCGGATAAAGAATCAGCTTCTCACCGCCACCAGGCTGATTCCCAGCTTTTTCTCGAGAGTTTCCACCTTGGCCAACGCTTCATCGGTCAGAATCGCCGATTGGATATCATAACACGAAAATGCGAGCACGGGAGTTTTGATTTCGGTCTCCAGTCGATTGATTTCTTTAAGCTCTTTCTCGGTTAGTTTTGAAAGGCTGCAGATCATGATTTTCCTCCTTAATTTTTAATAAATTCAGTTGTTTTTTGGAAAAAACATGCCAACCAAATATTTTTTGAGGCGTTCGATATTTTTCAGCATACCCGAACCATTAAAAAATTCAATACCGGAGACAGTCAAACGCTTATAAATCAAATATAAAATATCGGCCGAAATCCTGTTTAACCGAACTCTCCTTCCGGCTCTTTCTGCTTCTGATGTCGGAAAAAATTGATCCGAAAACAAGACATCTTAAATTTAACTCTTTGATCCGGATGTTGTGTGGAAAAATCAACTTTGATTCAAGGCTTAAAAATGCTATTGTCTTATAAAATTATTTCTTTACCTGACAATACGTTATCTCCTCAAAAAGCATCGGAATTGACAAAAATGCTATGCCATATTTTTCATGTGCTTTCCGAAGACAGCGACTGGGTCATTTTTCTGCACGGCCTGGGCGGACAGGAATTCCACAAATGGTATAAGCTGATGGAATCCCTGGAGCCTTTTTATGCATCACTGCCCGACCGCGCCCAAAATACCATTCCCCGGCTTTATATTTCAGGCGATGAA
>JAHECJ010000197.1 GCA_024641805.1 Desulfococcus sp. | reverse complement strand
GCGCGAAACCCGGTCTCGGCGGCCATCTGCTGGGAGACAAAAACACACCGGCGGTGGCGAAAATCCGTGAAGCCGTGGTGGGCATCTCCCTGTTTTCCCCGTTTCCGTTTCACAGCGTGTATTCCATTGAAGACCACATGAAACACCTGGACTGGATCAAGCATATCAACCGGCGCGCCTTGCTGTCGACAAAGGTTTCAACTCCCACGGATGTGGACATGGTGGCTGTGGGCAGTTATTCGGCAGGCACCCATATCATTCATCTGGATGGCGGATACGGCGGAACCGGCGCGGCACCGGATATCGCCAAAAAAAATATCGCCATGCCCATTGAATATGCGATTGCAAAGGTCCACAAATTCCTCGTTGACGAAGGCGCCCGGGACAAGGTCGCCCTCATCGCCAGCGGCGGCATCCGGACCGCCCACGACATCGCCAAGGCCATCGCGCTTGGCGCAGACGGCGTGGTGGTTGGCACTGCCGAACTGGTGGCTCTGGGATGCGTTCGATGTTCCCGTTGTTCAGCCGGTCGCGGCTGCCCGAGAGGTATCGCCACCACCGATCCGGGGTTGGTAACTCAAATGGATCTTCAGTGGGGTACCCAGCGGATTGTCAATCTTTACAATGCCTGGCGAAAAGATCTGGTCGGGATTCTTAAACAGTTCGGGATGCGCAGCGTGCAGGAACTGGTGGGGCGCTCGGATCTGTTGATGCATCTGGATTTTAATAATGATGCTCAGTCTCAATCTAATAAAGAGGTTAAACCCATAAAAGAGTCAAAGCCGGCTGCAAAAAAGAAAAGCAAGAAACCCAAAAAAGCCGATTCCAAACAAAAATAATCGGTTTTTCAAACTCTCAGAAGGCGCTGAAATTCAAAGGCCATCCGTTTTTAAATTATAAACGGATGGCCTTTTTTATTTAATGGCGCATTGAAATACGCCGGATCTTCGCTATAGTTACTTGACTTTCATCCACAGCAGCTTTGCCGTTTCCGGCCCCGGATTGATCCATTGCGTCGGAATATCAGCCTTCAGGTAAATGGTATCACCGGCCTCCAAGGTATGTGATTGATTCTGACTGAAGACTTTGATCCTGCCAGACAGCACGTAGCCGAGTTCTTCTCCTTTATAGACAAAAAAATGGGCCGGCAGTTTCTTTTCCGGCAGTATCTGCACAAGATAAAGTTCCGCTTTGCTGTCCAGGTCCGGCGGCGTCAGCTGCTGGGCATAAATACTGTCCTTGGGCATATCCGGCATGCTGATATTGACAGCATTACCCCGTGGGAAAACCGTTTTGACGGGCAAGGTTTTATCCTGGAAAAACGAACCCACTTCAACGGAAAGATTTTCCGCGATCTTATACAGCGCCGGCAAAGACGGATAGATCAGGTTGCTTTCAATCTGCGAGATATTGCTCGGGGTCACCCCGATCAATTTGGCCAGTTCTTTTTGCGACATTCCCTGATTTTTTCTGATTTTTTTTATGCGTGAGCCCAAATCGTGCTGGGCTTTGGTCTTTCCATCCCCTTCGATAAGAATTTCATCTTCGTCATAGGCATAATAGAAAAATTCACTCAAGGCCTTTGGGGTCCGTTTTTCTGCCTTTAAAATCTTAATGGCGGACTTGCCTCTTTTGATTGAAAGATCAATGGCAACCTGGGCGATCTGGTTGATGTGAGCTTTTAACTTATTCGAATGCGCTCCTTTTTCAATGATCCAGTAGGCGATGGTGTCCAGTTCGTATAATTTCGGGCAGGAGCGGGAATAAAATTTCAATATATGATCTTCGCCTTCCCACAAGTCCTGCATGCCGGTGAGGCTTTCGATCACCAGCCGGACATCCCCGGAGAGCGTCCTGTGCAGCCCGTAAATGGCCTCGGACACGGCTTCCGGCTGCCAGGGCTCCGTCACCTTAATCACCTGGTAAGGCCATTGGGCGCCATTTTTTTCGAAAAATTTATCAAATACCTCCGCCTTGTCACCTTTGCCGTTGGTAAAACAATCCAGGATTGTCAATTGCTGATTTTCAGCCAGCGGGCCAAGTTTCTCAATTAAATTTTTAGGGGACCGGTCAAAGCTGACATAAATGATCGGTTTTTTCTGCTTCTGGGACTCCTTGATAAATTTCAGGCAAAATGCGGATGCCAGACTTCCGGCATCATCATACCAGATAACATTATCCCCTATATATAAACCGCTTAAAAGCTGATCCAGACCGGTGATTCCGGATGACACGCGTTTTTTTTTCATCAACCCACACTTTCCCTTAAAACAATCCGTATTGACCGCTTGCATTTTTCAACACAACAAAAAAGATAAATTCTCATTCAAGATTAAGTTAAACTAAAAATTAATGAATCTCAAGTCTGTTTCATTCGCACCGGATTAAAAAGACCTTACCATAAGCATTTTCGTCATATTCTTTAAAAAACAAAGAGTTGATATCTTTAAGGGATGTCCTTTCTACGGCAGAAACCCGCCGTTCAGGCGTATTTATAGATTACCGCCGGATTTCTGCGGGTTAAGTTTTTTCGGCCGGATATTTTTCCAGCGATTCCCCACCGGGCAGGCACGCATGCATTCAATACAAAAATCTACGTCCGTAATGTAAATCTGTCCGCTTTCCACCAGGAGATCGCGCTGTTTCATATGCTGACGGATCATCCGAATATATCCTGGCCATTCCCAGAACCGGGCCGGTGGCAGCTGCTTGAAACCCATCGACCAGTAGACAAAACACGGATCCACATCATATCCATCCGGTGTCAACGCCCCGGACGGACACGCCTCCATGCATTTATTGCATCCTTTGCAAAGATTAAACTCCTGACGTGCATCCGGTTCCAATTCGGCTTCGGTAATAATGGCGCATAACCGCTGATGGGGTCCGAACTCCGGGGTCAACAGGAGGTTATTTTTTCCGATCTCACCCATGCCGCAACTCATGGCTGCATGTTTAAAAGAAAGAAATCCCACCGTACGGGTCTGGCGGAATTTTTTCCCGGTTTCCGGATCATGTTTAAAAATTTCCACGGGCTTGTCCGCTGATACCGGCAGGGTTAAAAATCCTTCACGCTCCAGCATGCGGCCGACTTTCTCAGCAGTTTCATCCAGCAGACGGGAGGTCTGCATTTTGCTCCGGGTCCAGAGCATGATATCCGGTGAGTAAACTGCACCCAGAGAATGCGCTACAGCCATCACGATCACACTTTTAGCTGTTGGCATCAAGGCTGTTGCCGGTCGAGGCGGATATGCTAAAATCAGATTTTTTGCATCCGCAATCCTCACAAGATCTATACCTCGATCATGTATCATTTCTTTAATTGCTGCCGCATTGATTGTTTCTGTTTGTCCGGATTCAGCTTTCAGCATTTTAAATATCCTTTTAGTATTCTGTTAAATTCTGAATTTCAGACGGAAAAAAAGATGAGATGCAAGGCGCGAAAAATTTTCAATCATGAGGCGTACTTTTCGTACGTTGAATGGTTGAAAATTTTTCAACAACACCGCAGGTCGCTTTTTTAATCAGCCTGTAACTGTTTAGGGATTCCCGATTCACACGGCACGCGCGTGGCGCAAAGCCCACACCCATAAATAAAAATATGATAATTTTTTATACAATATTTCAAGGAACTGGCTACTTTCTGATAACAGGCTTCCTTGTCATGGGCATTTTCTGCTGTTATGGCGTCCACCGGGCATCGCTTTGCGCATATTAAGCATTTATGGCCCTGATAGTGCAGGCAATAGGCATGGATATCGTCCGGCCGCGTGCGATTAGGGGCAAGTTTTAAGTTCACCACAAAGCTGCCGAGCCGGTGCGCGCATCCTTTTTCAGTTATCAGAAAATCCTGCATGCCGAATGTGCCCAGCCCTGCGGCATAGGCGATATGGCGGTGGGACCATGGAGACGCCCACCCGACGTTTGGATATCGTTTTTTATTAAAAATAGGCGTCACGTCCGGTGCGATGGCCAAAATCCCATTGTTCATTAAGTCGGTGACGATTTCCCGGACAAACGTCTGGCTGAACATTTCACCCAGCATTCGGGTCTGGGCCCACCTTTCCGCCGGCCAGTCCTTGGCAGTCGCATTATCTTTTTTGGTATTTGCTGTAATGGGCATGACAAATGACACCACACTCAGATCTTCAGGCGCCGGCGGCTTAACCCCGTTTTTTTCCGCCTGCCAGCGCATGATTTCATAAGGGGTAAAATGATGCGGGCCGATGATTTCCTTAAATTGATCAAAAATCGGGTCATTGCCGCGAACAAAACCGACCAGAGGGGCATCAAAGATCGGTTCATCATAAAACGGATATTCCAACCCTTTTTCCGGATGATGCAGTATTTTATCTGTGATAGCGTTGACAAACCATTCTTCATCCATATCAGGGACAGCGCCGGATAAATGCACTTTCCGGTTTAATGCTGGCTGTTTAGGAAAAAACTTGCCCCGCATCTCGCCGATGGCACTTTTCATTCCTTCAATATCCGACAAATACGGAAACCGGCGATACCGGTCTTTCATTTTCCTGCGATTGCCCATCCCTCCCCCTGTTTTTTTAATCTGTAATTTTACTTCTGAGAAACGTAAACCCCGGCGTAATGGATTCATTTAAGCCCATGGGCAGCAATGTTTTTCCGGGCTGCCCGATATTCATATTCCCGCCGGATTTGAAAAGGTTCTCCATTACCACGGATAATTGGGCTGCCGGAAGCCCGACAGCGAGTTCGTCCGGAGTGATGCCGGCGAACGCGCGGTCCCCCATGCCGGGAATGACCACCTGGGGTCGTCCGGTGATAAACGGTACCAGTCCGCCTTTAAAACAAGTTTCCCCGAATCCTTCAAATGCGGACATCACCGGCATTTTGTAATCAAAGCAAAGCGCCTGAATCATGTGATTGATGTGCGTGCCGTCGCCAAATACGATTATTGAATCCGGTTCCATGACGGCCTGATGAAGCGGGGAGCAGACAAATCCGATATATTTCTTCATTTTCTGCAGTGTCTTTTCACCTTTCGGGCCGGCAAACAGACCATTAAAAAAATTAAACCGGTTTTGTTCCGCTGCCCGGTCCCTATGCCACCCCTGCCGCACCTGGCTTTCAATAAGATCATCGTCGGAAACATCCACCCATTTATGGAACGCGGATGCGGGTACGCAGAAATTATCATCCGATGTCATGGCCACATGCCAGCCATGCCGCCGCGCATAAGTGACGGCCTGGCACAAACTCCATTTCTGGCCCATGCTTGACGGCCGGATTGCCTTTTCCGGGATTTCTTCTTCATTCTTGATATACGTGATCCCCACCGGCCAGGTCGGAAGATGAAGTTTATGGTAAAGTTCCTCTCCGGTGTTTCTGATTTGATCTAAATTCATAATGCCCCCCCTGTGGCGTGATAG
>JAHECJ010000196.1 GCA_024641805.1 Desulfococcus sp. | reverse complement strand
ACCGTTCTGGGCTCTCCCCGGTACATGAGCCCCGAACAGATCAAGGGACAGACTGTTGATGCGCGCAGCGACCTTTACAGCCTGGGGCTCGTGTTTTATGAAATGATGACCGGAAGCCATCCGTTCAAAGGCAAGGATAATACCGCCATATATTATGCGCAGGCCCATGAAATTCCTCCCCGGCCGGAAACCCAGAAGCCCGATATACCGCGCGCGATGGGCGCGATCATCATGAAACTGCTGGAAAAAAATCCGGACAGCCGGTATGCCGGCGGAGACTTGTTATTAAAGGATCTTCACGACTTTCAGAACGGAAAATCCGGTGCAATTTCAGACGATGACGATGCGACCCTGATCGACGACGCAACGCTCATTGACGACGCCACCCTGGTGATGGGCGGGATGCCGGCAGCCGCGGCTGAACCGGCGTCTTTTCAGGATGCGACAATGGTCGCTCCTCTGCCGCCGGCAGCATTGCCTTTTTACAAAAAACACCTGAAGGCCCTGGTTGCAGCAGGCACCGCCTTCCTGATGGTAATTTTTGCCGTCATGCTTTTTCAGACAGGTCCTTCAGAAAATCCGCCCCCCCTTCAGCCGGAAGCAGCCGGCAAACCACCGGTCCGAACGGATAAGGAACTGGCCCAAGTCACGCCCCAGGAAAAAGCCGTGACAATGCCGCCGATGGATGCAATCAATCAAGAATCCACGGAAAAAGATACTGAACAAACGCCCCCGGACAATAAGACAACACCCGAATCCCTGACTGACGCAATTTCAGCGGCGGCCGCCGGGAAAACAGCGACTGACTTTTCCCTGTGGACCGACCGCGACACCTACCGCATAGGCGAAACCGTCAGTTTTCATTTTGAATCCCGGCGGTCTTGTTATGCCGTGATACTGGGATACACCACCCAGGGGGATCTCGTGCAGATATTTCCGAACCACTTTGAGGCCAGCCAGTTTATTCAGGCGAACCGTTCGTATTCGATTCCCGATGAAAAAATGGGCTTTGACCTGGAAGTTTTCGGTCCGGCGGGCCAGGAAACCGTGATTGCCCTGATTTCCGACATGCCGTTTAAACTGTTTGAGCAATCGTTTAATTCGGACAATCCTTTTCTGACGTTTAATGAAGAGGATACAGCCCGGAAAGCGGAATTTTACGAACACATGGACGCTATCAAAAACAGCAATATTTCCCAGCAGCGGCTGGTGTATACTATTATTAAGTAAAATGGAGATCCTATATGAAAAAAACAGCCATCATCATCGGGTGTTGCGCTTTACTGGCAGGACTCTTTGGCACTGCCGGCCACGCGGCCTCCCCCACCAAAGTGATGATCAATATTGTGGAAGATTCGGGTGACGGTTCGGGCGAGTCAATGATCAAAAGCACGGAAATGCTCATCGCCCGGGAACTGCTCAACAGCAAAGTGGATGTGCTGACGTCCGACGACCTGTCCGCGGAAAAAGGGCTTTCCGAAGAGGACGTGGAGGCCGCCCGCAAGGGGAGCATGACTGAAATGCGAAAAGCAGCGGCATTCCGGGGTGCGGCGTTTATTTTGAGCGCCAAGGCCAAAACGCGCGTCAGCGAAGAAAATGTGGTGAACATGACCATGAACAAAGCCGTCACCTCATTTTCGTATCGCCTTGTCAATGTCGCCAGCGGCTCCACCGTTGATATGGACAGCCTGACATTTTCAAGCGCTGACCGGTCGGCGGAAAAGGCGACACATTCTACATACCAGAAACTTTCCGCTGAAATGGTTCAGCGATTGCAGAAAAAGCTGCCCGCCAAACTGGCTGACAAGGAATCCAAGGCACTGGCCAGCTATAAAAAATCGGTAACACCGGAGCCCCCGAAACCCGAGCCGGTGCCGGTAGCGCCGGCCATGACCGTCGCTCAGGCGACACCGACGACGACGGAGGCCTCCGCCCCCCAGACCGTTCAAGCCGGTCCGGAAATCGTTATTCTGAACCCGCCGCCGACCCGCGGATTTAAAACGGTTTCCCGGGAAAAAAAATTAACCATTGAAGGACTGGCCGTCGATCCCACCGGTATTTCGGAAGTCCGGATCAACGGCGAAAAAGTCAATCATGACCCGGAGGGCCGGTTTATGCATCCGGTGACGCTTACCCCCGGTGAAAACCGGTTCCTGGTCATGGCGGTCAATACATCCGGCAGAATGGTTTCCAAAGAAGTCGCTGTTGACCGCGATCAGGACACATCTCCCCCGGATATCGTCCTGCTTCGCCCCAGCGTCAGCCGGGGGTTTCAAGTCACCATCAAACCCAAGGTCAAGAAAACCACCGTCGAAGGAATGGTCAAGGATGACAGCCGCCTTCTCTTTGTTCGGATCAATGACGCGGAAGTCCCGATTTCTGAAAACGGTTATTTTCTGTATGACATGGATGTCACCGACGCCACCAAATCCATTTCCATAGAGGCGGCTGATATTTTCGGGAATATCTCCCGGAAATCCCTGGAAGTGGCCCGGGGCGAAAATGCGTGGGCGGTATCGCCGTCAAGCCAGGCCGCCACACCAGCCGGACCGGCCGTTAAACCGGTTTTATGGGGAATGGCCATCGGCGTTTCCAAGTACAGCAGCACGGCCATCAATCTGAAATATGCGGACCAGGATGCGCTGAAACTGGCAAAATTCTTTGAAGACCAGGCCGGTAAATCTTTTTCCGAAGTTCATTTCAAGACCCTGGTCAATGAACAGGTGACGCGAAACAGCATTATTGAAGGCATCACCCAGCATCTGGGAATGGCCGCGCCGGACGACATCATCTTCCTGTTTGTGGCCGGCCACGGCATCAAGCACCGCCAGTCGGGATCTTACTATTTCATGCCGTCGGATGCGGATTTTGACACCATCCTTTCCAAGGGACTGCGGATGTCCGATTTCGAGGAATCGATCAAAATCCTGTCAAACAATGTCAATAAAATTATCGTTGCCATGGACACCTGCCATTCCGGCGCTCTGGAGGTGGGTATGCGCGGAGGGGGCGACAGTGAAGATCTTGCAGCCGCCATGAATGCCGCCAGCGGCTTATATATCCTCTCCGCCTCCAAGGCTGGAGAGGTTTCCATGGAATCCGACACATTCAAGCTCGATTCAGCATCCGGCGGTCACGGCGCGTTTACCTATACACTCGTCGAGGCCATGCAGGGACAGGCGGATTACGACAAGGACGATTATGTTTCATTAAACGAAATGTTTCAATTTGTTTCCCGCCAGGTTCCCCGATTGACCGGCGGGCAGCAGCATCCGTATTTCCGTATGCAGGGCACGGATCTGCAGCTGGTAAAACTAAAGTAGCTTCATGGAAATCTTGATGTTACGTTTTTTATGGTATAAATTTTAACGCAATAAAATTTTCGGCTCACGGTTGAACTGAAGACCATTGAAAGGAAATATCATTTAAAAGTGAAAATCAGGGGATTTGCATTTATGAAAATCAGAAAACACCTCATGCGGTTCGCTCTTTTTAACCTACTTATTGGCTTATTCCTGTTGTTCGGATGCGCCGGTTCCCAGAATACGGTGCCGGGGCCTTATTTATCTCCCGAGTCTCAGTCAACGTCCATTGACTGGAGCCGCGTTCCCCCGCCGCCCGCCAAAAAAGATCTGGTTGCGGTGGCCGGGTTTGAGAACAAGAGCACGTATTCCGCGGATAAACTCTGGGATACGTCCGCTAAATTCCTTTCTTCCCAACTGCTGCGCACCGGATATTTTCGCGTGGTGGAGTGGGAAGAAATGAAACGCCTGTTTGACTGGGATACCCTGAGCCAGGCGGATATTGTCAAAAGTCCGGAAAAAATGCAGCAGGCCCGCCGGATTCTTCTTTGCGAATATTTTATTTCCGGCGCCATCACCCGATTCAATGTCAACACCTATGCCCAGACCAGCGCCATGTCCAAGGCCAAAACCATTGACACCACCGTCCGGGTGGATCTGATCCTGCAAAATGCCCAGACCGGTGAATACCTGGCTTCCGGCAAAGGGGAGCACACGATCCGCCAGACATTCGGCAGCGGACAGGTCGGCACCTGGGACAGCAGCGCCGGAGATAATGCCCTGGATTTGGCCATTGAAAAAGCGCTTTTTGAGCTGATTTCAACTTACGGCGGAACCAGCCAGCCCCGCTCTCCCGTAAAACAGGATGGCAGCGGCGTTCGCCTGAATTAAATCATATTGTTTTAATAAATAACCTGCGGGAAATCTCAAAATGACCATGAGAAAAGTATTATCAGGCAGGATGACGGTGATGCTAAACAGATTTCTAATTTTTGGGGGGTGTGCCGCCTTTCTTTTTATTTTTGCCGCCCAACCCGTTTCTGCAGAGACAAAACAGGACCAGGAGTACTGGGAAGTCAATCCGGACTATCAGGCCTATTGTCCGAACGTCATTGCTGTTTTACCCATGGACAACCTGTCCCTGGAACCCGAACTGGAAGATTTTCTTTACAACAGCGTATACGAGCAGCTCCAGACAAAAGGATACCGGCGTATTTCCGTGGACAAGGTCAAAAAGGTGATGGATGAACTAGGCATTCAGACATCCGGCCAGCTTCAGGGAATCAGTTTGAAACGATTGAGCGAAATACTCAACACGGATGCGGTATTCATGGGGCAGGTGGATCAATCGGCATCCATCCATGAAGGGGTGTATGATGCGATTGTGGTCTCCTGCTCCCTGCGGCTGATTGACTGCAAGTCGGGCATCGTTCTCTGGCGGAGCGAGCAATGGCGGACTGCTCATCGCCAATGGCAGATCGACCCGTTTAACGCGCTGCTTAATCTCGCGGCCCATGCCGGAGCCTCCCGTTCGGACCGGATTGCCTGGCTGGTCCAGGAAATGCTAAAGACCCTGCCGGCGGGAAAAGTGGAAATCGAAATGGACAACCTCCTGAATCAGGCGGTGGAGATTCAAGTCGAGGGAAAATGACAAACACCGGGAGATCAGTTTTTGATAAACACGGGCGATACCGCCCATCCCTATAGCGATTCTATGTTTCAGGTTTCAGGGGAAGGAAAAATTTTAAATCCCGACCACTGAACACCGGACGGAATTTATTTTTATTTTAACTGAGTTTAAAGATTAAAACACCAACAGGTGAAGGAGGCATTCATGAAGCATCTTGCAACGGGAATTGGTTTCGATAAGATTAAAAACAAATCAGGAAGTCGGGTTTTATTGAGTGTATTGTTGGTCTTTGCTCTTCTGGCGCCGGCGTTTTTGGCTGGGACCGCCGATGCAGCAGTTACCATGAAACACGACGCTCCGGATTATTTTGTTTCCGATCAGCGCATCCGGCTGGAGGCCCAGGTCGAGGAACCGGCTGGCGGAATCAAACTGGTCCGGTGCTACTTTAAGGCTGCCGGGGAAGCGGACCTGGTGTTT
>JAHECJ010000195.1 GCA_024641805.1 Desulfococcus sp. | reverse complement strand
ATATTTTCTTCCCATATCCTTATTCCCACATTGGACTGGCCGGCAATTTCATTTAACGTTGTGCCCACTCCTCCGCGGGTGGGGTCCCGGAGCACATGGATATCGATGCCGGCGGTGATCATTTCCCGGACCATATGGTTCAATGGGGCGCTGTCGCTTGTGATCTGAGATTCAAACGAGAGTCCTTCGCGCCGGGATAAAATCGTAACCCCGTGATCAGCGATGCTGCCGCTTAAAAGGATTTGGTCCCCGGGCCGGGCCAGATTGCCGGCAATATGCACGCCGTCGGGAATGATCCCGATACCCGCGGTGTTGATAAAAATTTTATCCGCCGCACCTTTGGGAACCACTTTGGTGTCCCCGGTCACTATCAGAACCCCCGCGTTTCGGGCGGCCGCGCCCATGGAAATGATAATTTTTTCAAGATCATCGATTAAAAACCCTTCTTCGATAATAAATCCCGCGCTTAAATATTGGGGCACGGCGCCGCACATGGCAATGTCATTGACCGTGCCGTTGACCGCCAAGTCTCCGATGTTTCCGCCCGGGAAAAAAATGGGATCCACCACATAGGAGTCCGTGGAAAAGGCAACGCGCCCGGGTTTCAGGTCCAGCGTTGCCCCGTCATTCAACTGGGCGAGAATCGGGTTGTCGAATACGGGAAGCATCATTTCGGCGATCATGTGATTGGCGATTTTTCCGCCGCTGCCGTGGTCAAGAAGAATTTTATCCGGTTTCATTTTTTTACCTGTAATATTTGAAATACGCCGCGCACGTCCCTTCGGTGGACACCATGCAGGGGCCGATCGGTTCCAGTGGCGTGCAGACTTTTTTATACAGCGGGCATTCGGGCGGGGTCTTTTTGCCTGTTAAGATGTCGCCGCAGGCGCATCCTTTGGGCGGGCCGGATTCCGGGACCTGAATGTCGAACTGTTTTTGGGCGTCAAATTTTTCAAATTCTTCTCGGATGCGCAGCCCGCTTTTTGGAATCATGCCGATTCCCCGCCACCGGGCGTCGCAAACGTCAAACACGGTGTCAACGATCTGGCGGGCTTTGGGATTTCCTTCAGACGTCACTGCCCGGGGATAGCAGTTTTCAAGCATCGGCTTTCCTGCAGCAATCTGTTCGGACAGCCGGAGGATAGCCAGCAGGATGTCGGCGGGTTCAAAACCCGCGATGGCGCTGGGTATGGGATGTTTTTCAAAAAAAGGAAGATACGCGTTCGTTCCGATGATCACGGAAACATGGCCGGGCAGCAGAAATCCGTCAATGTTTACGCCGATGGTTTCCATTAATGCGAAAAGGGCGGGCGGCACCAGCTTATGAGCGGCATAGACATAATAGTTTTTAAGGTCCATTTGTTTTGCCGAAACCAGGGATGCGGCAATGGTGGGGGTCGTGGTTTCAAACCCTACGCCAAGAAAAATCACGTTTTTGTCCGGATGCTGCCTGGCCAGTTCAAGGGCGTCAATCGTCGAATAGACAATCCGGATATCGCGGCCATCGGCCTGTTCCCGCTGTAATGAAGAATGGGTTCCCGGCACCCGGATCAGGTCGCCGAATGTTGCGATAATGGTATTTTCTGTTTCTGCCAGTGCGATAAACGCATCGATATCATTCTGGTCAGTCACGCACACCGGGCATCCCGGGCCGGACAACAAAGAGATGGATTTGGGCAGGACAGACCGGATGCCGCTTCGGAAAATGGAAACCGTATGCGTGCCGCACACTTCCATGAGCCGGATATTTTTTCCGGAAATGTCGTTGATCCGGTCAATGATTTTCCGGGAAAGTTTGCCGTCCCGGTATTCTTCGGAATGTTTCATAGGCAGTCATATTAAAAAATGTCCGGCAAGTTGACTTTTCTAAAACAAGATTTTGTTTGAAGGGTGTCAGGTTTCAGTGTTCAGGGATTGACTTGTTTCTTCTGGATCCTGAAACCAGACACCTGAAACCAATATATCTCAGGTTAAAGGTGTCGTCCTTGCTCTAAAAATTACTCTGTTTTTTCCGGCGGAAGAAACACCTCACGCAGCAGGCCTAACGTTTCTTTGGCGAATTTTTCATCCAGTTTGTTGATCGCATATCCGGCATGGACGATCACATAATCCCCCACTTTCGGGTCATCTACGAGCATCAGGCTGGCTTGCCGCTGGACACCCTCGACATCGATGGTGGCCATGTTGTTTTCAATTTTTATGATTTTGGAGGGGATGGCTAAACACATTTTTCGTCCTTCTTCTATGATGGTATTGTAAATACCTTTCTGGCAGGCCGGGATTCTGTCTCGGCGGTTGACATGTCTCTTTTTCCCAACGGTGTTTTGCCCATCCGCATTTGTCTTGTCATTAGATGATTAGCACAAGACCTGAGAAATATCAAAATGGTTTAAAAAAAGTCGCCGCCGATTAAGTCTGAAGTTTTTAGTGCCAGATATTAATATATAATAAGTTAGTTAATTGATAAATTATTTTTAATTTAATTAATAATAGATGGATTACTTATATTATTAGCCTAAAAAAATAGTGAAACAAAAATAATATTGACATAAAAAAAGCGATACTTTAAATTTTAATCATATATAAATTCTAAAATATTCAAAATTCTGTAATTATTGATTTATTTTTTATATATTCAAACTATTTTTGCCTGCCCAAGCGGGTGGCTGAAATTCAATTTCAAGGGAGAATTCATGGCCGGTCCGGAAAAAACAGAAGAGCGTAAAAGTAATATACTGGAAGCCGCCACCCGGATATTTTCCGAAAAAGGCTTTCAGGATGCCACCATATCCGAGATCGCAAAGGCCGCCGGCGCATCGGACGCCTTTGTTTACGAATATTTCAACACCAAGGAGAACCTATTGTTTTCCATTCCCCGGGAACATATGCAGCAGCTCCATGAGAATCTGGCATTTCATTTAAAGCTGATCCGGGGAGCGGTGAATAAACTTCACGCCACGCTTTACATGCAGTTGCTGTATTATAAGGAGCATCCGGATTTTACGGCAGTCCTGATGCTGATGCTCAAACATAACCGCAAATTCATTGATACAGAAGCCCACAAAGAGATCCGCGATTACTTAAAAATCGTTGATCGCTGCATCAGTGAGGGCGTTGAGTCCGGTGAGGTCAACGCCGATATTGATCCCTATTATTTAAGGGCTACCCTGATCGGATCCCTGGAACACATCGTCATTAACTGGCTGCTGCGGGGCAAGCCGGAAAATCTGATGGATGCATTTGAACCAATGTTTGACGTCTGCCTCAAACTGATCCAAAAAAAGGCGGAAACGTCCGAATGCCCGTTGCTTTCTCAAACCAATTGCCGGCCGTAAACCGGTATTCGCGGGTGGCCGGGTAAGGCGGCTAAATATCTTTTCAATGAGGAAGAGAAAAATATGGAAGTTATTGAAAGTAAAATAGATGTTCATTCAGAGGAATATCAGAAAAATTATAAGGAAATGACTGCTCTTGTTGAAGACCTGAACAAGGAACTCGACATTGCCATGAATCTGCGGTCTCAAAAGGCCTTGGATCGGCAGAAGGAGTCCGGGAAGATTCCGGCCACAAAGAAACTGGAGCTGCTCCTGGATAAAAATACGCCGTTTCTTGAAATCGCACCGCTGGCGGCACGGGGTATGTATGACGGCAAAGTCCACAAAGCGGGATTGATTACCGGAATTGGCATTGTCGAGGGAAAAGAAGTCATGGTTTCAATCAATGACGCCACCATAAAGGGAGGAGCCGGATATCCGTTGAGCATGAAAAAAGGCCTGCGATGTCAGGCCATTGCCATGGAAAACAGGTTGCCAAGTGTTTCACTGATTGATTCCGCCGGCGCTTACCTTCCCCTCCAGTCGGAACTATTCCCTGATATTGTCGGGGGCGGCCGGTTGTTTTATAATCAGGCCTTGAAGTCTAAAATGGGTATCCCGCAGATTGCCGCGGTGATGGGGCTTTGTACGGCAGGCGGGGCTTACGGGGTGGCCATGTGTGATGATATTGTCCATGTAAAAGGACATGGTGCGATTTTTTTGGGCGGTCCCCCTCTGGTCAAGGCTGCCACCGGGGAAGAGGTCTCAGCCAATGAACTGGGCGGGCCCGAGCTTCACTGCAGCGAATCCGGCGTGTCTGATTATTATGCGGAAGATGATCAGCATGCGATCCAGATTGTTCGCAGTATTGTCAAAAATTTGCCGGCAAATGAAAAATCAAAGCTTACTATGATGGAACCCGAGCCGCCCCTTTACGATCCAAAGGAATTGTATGGAATAGTCAGCCCGGACCTTTCCAAGCCCTATGATTGCCGGGAAGTGATCGCCAGAATCGTGGACGGAAGCAGGTTTTTGGAATTTAAGGAAATGTTTGGATCGACCATAGTAACCGGATGGGCCCATATTCATGGTTATCCGGTGGGCATTCTGGCCAACAACGGGATCTTGTTTTCCGACAGCGCTAAAAAAGCCACCCAGTTTATTCAGCTGTGCGACAAACGGAAGATACCACTCTTATTTCTTCAGAATATCAACGGATTTATCGTTGGCAGTCAGTATGAACGGGGCGGGATTACCAAAGACGGGCATAAAATGGTGAATGCCGTATCCACTGCCACGGTTCCCAAGTTTACCGTTGTCGTGGGGGCTTCTTTCGGTGCCGGCAATTACGCAATGTGCGGCCGGGCCTACTCGCCGCGTTTTATGTGGATGTGGCCCAATGCTCAGATCGGGGTGATGGGCGGCGAGCAGGCCGCCAGTGTACTGGTAACCATTAGCAATGACCAGCGGAAACGGCTGGGGCAGCCGCCCCTGACGGAGGAAGAGATTGAGTTTATCAAAGGGCCGGTAATTGAAAACGCGCGCAAGGAAGGCAGTCCTTATTACGCAACCT
Organism: Desulfococcus sp.; assembly: GCA_024641805.1. Lineage (GTDB taxonomy): Bacteria > Desulfobacterota > Desulfobacteria > Desulfobacterales > Desulfosalsimonadaceae > SURF-3. The sequence continues at coordinate 530 of JAHECJ010000195.1, read as the reverse complement.
CACAGATATGGGATGACGGCATTCTTGATCCGGTAAAGACAAGGGATGTTCTGGGGCTTGCCATATCCGCGTCGCTGAATGCGCCGCTACGTGATGATACATACGGCTTCGGCGTCTTCCGCATGTAGATGGCTTCGTAAAATGTCCAAATTCTTTGTTGCACAGCCTTCTGCGTCACTGCGGCGTAGCTTACTACGCCTCATTCCTCAGAATTTGTGCGCCTCGAATTTGAATCATTTTTCTTTGCCATCTGGCGCAATTATTTTAAGGATTTCATCAGGGAAGAAAAATGTTTAAAAAAATACTGATTGCAAACAGGGGCGAAATCGCTTTGCGGGTGATCAATACTTGCCGGGATATGGGCGTTAAAACCGTGGCGGTATATTCGGATGCGGATAAAACAGCGCTGCATGTGCTTTCCGCTGATGAAGCCGTTTATCTGGGGCCTTCCGAACCGTCGCAGAGTTATCTGGATATGGATAAAATTATCAAAGCCGCCAAAACAACGGGTGCTGAAGCCATTCATCCGG
>JAHECJ010000194.1:3727-5438 GCA_024641805.1 Desulfococcus sp. | reverse complement strand
GAAACCCGATGGTCAGAGGGCCTTTCTGGGTCAGCGCCACTGCCGTCGGCCCGGCACCCCATTTTCTGGTGCCCAGCACCTCATCCGTTGCCGTGGGAATCAGAAAAACAGGGCCCACGCCCCAGATCAATCCGTTTTTTGTCGGTGCCTTTGGGGAAAAAAACAGGCTCTGGACAGTATCACTCAGCCCGGATTTGTCACTTGCGCCCGGAGCCACATCTTTCTGCCACACGACCGGAAGGACGGTCCGTGATATAAGGTTCCAATCCGTATTTAGCGAAAACGGAATAACCGGCTGGATGTTGAGTTTGTAGACCTTTCCCTCTTCATTGGGACCGATATTTTCATCATAGTTGAGCTGAAACGGGATGCTGATGAGCGAAGCAATGGGATTGGCCAATTTTTTTGCCAGGTCTTCATCATCCTGAGCAATAGCGGTATGACAAAATGAAAGTGCCACGGTCAGTACAATTATAAATGAGAATACTTTTATTTTCACAATTTTCCTCCGAGTTAATTATAGTTGGTTAAGAATCACACAAGCCTGTGGCGCTCACCCGAATGGGTTTCTATCTGTTTCTTGGTTTATGATTTTCCTTCTTTATCTTCCTGGATGCAAGGCGGTTCACCGGCCCCCGAATGAGCAAATAGGGAACAATCGCCAGGATTGCGGCCACCACCAGCGCCTCTCCAGGATAAAACCATCGAAGAACAATGAACTGGTAAACACCATCGATGATTACCGCAATCACAAAGACCTTGCCCACCGCTTTCCAGCCATCCCTTAATAATTCCCGACGTTGCTCGGATTGGGTGAAAATCGTCCAGAAATAGGCGGGTCTGCCCTCCCTCGCATCCGCTAATCCGTCCCGGATGCCGAAGAAGCATGCCATTAACGGCTGAAGGATCAGTCGAAAGGTCAACGGTCCACTCACGCGGCCGATGAGATCGTCAAATATGCGCATCAACAACTCTTCCATAGTGTTAAATCCTCCCTTTCCATCATTTTCTGCCTTATGATGATGTTATACAGAAAGTATTAAAAGCCCCGTATAGAAAAACGCTCCGAATATGAATGGCAAAAATCGCCCTTCTTTTTCCCTTGGAAGTTCTCCAATCAGGGTGTTTACAATGACGCCGCCGGCAACCAGGCCCAATAGGACGGCAATAATCGGTTTCGGCAAATTAAAGATCACGCCGCTTACCCACCCCAAAAGAGAACAAAGCGCCAGCAGCCAGACCCCTTTTCGGTCATAAAGAAAACCGTATTCCCTGTGCAGGCCGTGGCTTACCGTAAAGAAATGCAGACCCATGGCCACAGCATAAAAACCAATGGGAAAAACTCCTTCCTCGAGCGAGTCCACCATGAGATAAGACACCAGCCACGCATACGCCGCAAAGACCCCCACATGAATCAAGAAGCCTGTGTTCACCCTGTTTTGTTTTTCACCAAGAGCGGGGTCTTCTTCCGGCTTCAGGCCCATGACAAACTGGTCTATGCCATAAAAAAAGATAAACCCCGTCATCGTGGCCAAATGGATACTGTACCATGCCCAATGCCACTCTGGATATGCCATTTCTTTCATAAACACGTTCCGCGCACTCTCCAGCTCAGGGCTTAAATGCACGAATATATAGGCAACGGCTGCGCCGGCGGAAAAGGAAAACAAGCTTCTGCGCCGAATGTCTCCGGGTTTGTGAATTCTTGGTC
>JAHECJ010000194.1:0-3717 GCA_024641805.1 Desulfococcus sp. | reverse complement strand
CAGTTTTTCAATAAGCATATCGGTCACCATATTTTATCCCTCATAGAAACTTTATTTTGAAAACCAGGGTCAGGATGAGAATCGAACCGAATAAAAAAATGACGCACGCACCCAGAAAATTCGGGTCCAGAAATCGACTTCCTTTTTTGCCCAATTGTTTTACCTTTTTGACGTATGCAATGATGGCCAAAAGCAAGGGCAGAGTCCCGGTGATAATCAAAAACAGCCCGATATTCCTCGGTGTCTGCTCCCGCATCAGTTGTTTGGATCCTTCTTCATATAAATACTGAAGCGATTTATAAATGGTGAACCCGAAACCGATCAGCGATAGCGATGTCCGCATCCAGGCAAGAAGTGAGCGACCCTCAGCTTGAATAGTACGTTCAATTGCCAGCTTGTCGCTAAGTTTCAATTCTTCGGGGTTAATCTTGAAGTCTTCCATTCCTTCCCCTCCCCTGTTCCTTTTTCTTCATTGTTTCACTCCTTTTATTTATTCCACCTGAGGTCCAAAACTTTCAGAAGTTCCTAAAACCGAATCGTCTGTGATAGGCTTCAGCGCGTAATATGGGTTAAATATTTTTGAACGGCTTCTTCAATCGTATAAAACAGTCTGCCGTCTTTAAGCCTTTCCCCCAAGGAAGTGCGCCGAATTGATTCCAATACCCTCTTGTTTAATGCAGCAAACCAGAGCGGAATTCCTCTTTCAGACAGTTTTCGTTCAGCTTCTTCCAACTGCATTAATGCGGTATATTCAATGTCCGGGACAGCGCTTAAGTCAAAGAGCAGCACTTTTGGTTGTCGGCCGGTTATCAGTGCGTTAAATCGATCCGCAACGCATGGCATGCTGGCAAACGTAAGCATCCCCTCAGTGCGAACGATCATCAACCCGGGGATCTGTTCATCCTGCGGATAAAGGCCCAGGCTGCGGTAAATATCCGTTCCTTTCTTTCTGCCAAGTAAATACACCGGCGGGTGATTGGCTTGATGCATCAGCATCAGTAGCGATATCGCCACCGCAACCAATATTCCCTTAAGGGTACCCAGAACCATGACACCGACACAGGCGATCAAACTCCAATAAAATTCATTCTTTCGGACACGATGTATTGCCTTAAAATCACCCGGATTGATTAAGGGGGCGGTCGTCGCAATGACCACCGCGGCAAGGATACACAGCGGCATCAGCGCGATGACCCTGGATAAAAACAACATGACGATCAAGGTGCATGCTGCTGTCATCAGTTCTGCGACCTGCGTGCGGGCCCCGGCCTGGCTGTTCACAGCAGTCTGGGAAGTCCCTCCGCCGGAAGGCATGGCCTGGAAAAAGCCGCCCAGCATATTAGACACACCCAATGCGAACAACTCGCGGTTAACATCTGATTCGGGATCACCGCTTTCTGAAAAAGCCCTTCCCGCCGCAATGGATTCCGTAAAAGACATAAGGGCGATTCCCAGCGCGCCCGGCCATAATTTGATCAAAAGGGGTAAATCCGGTATCGATAAATTCGGTAATCCGGCGGGAATGTTGCCAACGATATTTACTCCCATTGCTTTCAACGAAAAGAAAAATGAGACCGCGATGCCTGCGGCTACAGCAAAAAGGGGCGCTGGTGTACGCGGCATGGATTTTTCCAAAATCACAATCATGATCAAAGCGGCTCCGCCAACAACCAATGTGGGTATATGCGTCGCAGATAAATGGTATGAGAGTGATAAAATATCGCGAAAAAAACCGGCCTTATCGATATGAACGCCCAAGAGCTTCGGAAATTGATCCACGATGATCACCATCCCGATACCGGCCTTGAACCCGGTCAATACCGGAGCAGAAATAAAGTAAGCCAAAAAACCCAGACGCAAAACCGAGGCCAGACATAAAAAGGCCCCGACCAGAAATGCCAAGGTTGCGGCAGCCGTCATCATCTGTTCCGGAGACCCTCCGGCAGCGACTCTGGATAATTCTGCCGCGGTTAATATGGCAATCGTTGAGGTGGTGGAAACACTTAATTTTTGCGAAGTTCCTAAAAGCGCATACGCTACCATGGGAACCAAAGCCGTATATAATCCCACTTCCACCGGCAAGCCGGCAATCACCGCATAGGCCAGGGCTTTTGGAACAACAACTGCGGCAACTGTCAACCCGGCGATCAAATCAAACTTCAAAATTGATCGGTCATAGCCGGAAAGCCAGTTTGGAAAATTATGCTTCATGTCCTGTTCCTGGTCATTTATTCAAAGTTAAAAACCCGCTTCCAGTCTTTTTTCATGTCAATGACTGTCCAACCGTGCGGAATTCCTTTCTGTCTGTCGTGAAATATCAAACACCACCTGGTCATACCGCCAGAGCCGTTCAAAAAAGACACGCGCCACGTTACGTTCTGAAGTTTCGGGCTTTGAGGACCATGTTTTTTCTATGATATCAGCAACACTCCTGTTTCCATCCATGGCATCCAGCAGAAGTTTTTCTGTTGCGTTGATCGGCATATAAAGATCCCGATAGGTGTGATTCCGGTTGATCAGAACCGCCGCGGCACCGGGGGGCAGCCGCTCTTCAATGCAGATCGTGTCGGACATGCGGATGGGAAAATAGCCGAGCCAGGCATCCCCCTCGAAACTGACCTGCTGTACCGGTGTAGAGTTTTGATACACGACCAGGCTGTGGCGAACCATGGTCCCCCGGAACAACTCCACAGCCGCATACTGCTCCGGCAGGGGCAGCCCGGAAATCCGGGGCGACTGCGGAATGCTTGCCATCGTCCCGCAGTGAGGGTCATAGGGTGCCTGCCTGATCCAGCGGCCAAACTCCAATCCTGCCTTGTGGATGAATTCAAATACCTCCGGCACCGAATACGCACGGTCCTGAGGGTGCAACAGGGCATCGGCCAGTTCTGCGGGATTCTGAAAGTCAGGGGCCACACGCAGTAAATATTCCAGAGGATGGCCTTGCGGCAACTCCTTAAGCGCGGCGATCAGGTCCGATATTTCCATATCATGCGCGTGAATCCCCAGTCGGCGACAAAATTCCTGCATCATATAAATGCCTGTCCGGCCATACCGGGCATACACCATCAGATGCATGGCCCCATCGGGTTTGAGCACCTCCCGCAGGGCTTTCAATCCCGCATCCGGGTCCGGCAGATGATGCAGCACGCCGGTACACACGATATGATCAAATGCTTTTCCCAGTTCTCCCATGCGCTCAATGGGGAGTTGACCAACTTGAAGGTTATCAAGATTATATTTTTGTTTAAGCTGTTGGGTATGATAAATACTTGTCTCACTCACATCAATCCCCGTCACCCGGGCTTCCGGCCACCTGAGCGCATACTTCGCCGCCTGGGAAGTGCCGCACCCGGCAACGAGGATGGAAAACTCCTGTTGAAAAAATTTACCCGGCCAAAACAGATGAAAATCCGCACGGCGTCTTTGCAGATCGTCCCATCGCCGGCGATAGGCATCCAGACTCTCCACCGGCCGGGGATAGGGGTAGCGGTCGTAAAAAGCCTTTACTTCTTCTGACACACTGCCTGACGTCGCAAAGGGGTTTTTATTTTGGCTCATCATAAACAACGTCTCATTTTACTTTCTTAACATCCTGCATTTTCCATTGCCGAGCTGATATCGGATTTGCCCTGCTGATTTTGATCGATGCATCTATAATCATTAGCATTTGACTCGTTAGAACAGGACCTTGAACAGCCGATTCACCAGCTCTTC
>JAHECJ010000193.1 GCA_024641805.1 Desulfococcus sp. | reverse complement strand
AATTTTTAACGGATGATTCCGTTATTTTTTTTCGAAGTCAGTTGTCCGGAGTCTTTGTTTGACTCTTTTTCTCTGATATGATGTATAATGCGTAAAACGTGCCAAAAGTAAATATCGTTTGATATCAGTATGTTGATAAAATGGCAGATTTAAATTTACGCTAAGGGGTAAAGATTGATATCCTATAGCGTAAATTTTTGATAAAAATACCCCATAGCGTAAAATATAACGAAAAAAAATTGGTCTATGCTGGAATCCATCCATGAAGGTGAATAAAAATGAATTTTTCAGGCAGGCGACCATCCGGATCTGCGGCAGCCTGAACATTGAAATCGCTTTGGATCGATGCATTGCGTATCTGCAAAAATTTCTGCCGGTGGATGAAATCACTCTGTCGTTATATGACCCGGATCAAAATATCCTGCAGCGCATTGCAAAGATTGCCCGGCACCAGGAGAAGGATTTAAGTCCGGTGTGGCAGCTGCCGGAGGGCGGGAAAAAAATCTGGCCAACCAAATGGGCGGAAATGGATGATATTGAAATCATCAACCAACCGGCGTCCCGACCGGAAATGAAAGAAGTGTTTGAAATGTATTCGCTGTCCCTGGACGTCTCTTTGATGTTTATGCGTCTTGAGCTGGAAGGGCAGCGGGTTGGATTTCTGATGCTGCGAACCGCTGGAACGGATCGTTATTCCGACGCGCACGGGCGGCTGATGCTGATGCTCCATGAGCCCTTTGCGATTGCCATGAAAAACGCCATGCAGCATAAGGAGCTGATCCGGCTGAAGGATATGCTGACCGAGGACAATCAGTATCTCCGTCGGCAGATCCGGGACCTGTCGGTTTCGGAAATCATCGGTGCGGATGCCGGCCTCAGGAATGTCATGGAAATGGTCCGGCAGGTCGCCAAACTGGACAGCCCGGTACTGCTGCTCGGCGAGACCGGCGTGGGCAAAGGGCTGATTGCCAATGCCATCCACTATGCGTCGGCCCGAAGTAACGGACCGATTGTCAGCGTGAACTGCGGCGCGATCCCGGAAACGCTTTTTGACAGTGAATTGTTCGGCCACGAAAAAGGGGCGTTTACCGGCGCGGTGGCACTGAAAAAAGGACGGTTTGAACGGGCCGACAAAGGCACTATTTTTCTCGATGAAATCGGTGAACTGCCGCCCCACGCGCAGGTCCGTCTGCTGCATGTTTTCCAGGAACGGTTTATCGAGCGCGTGGGGGGCGTTGCACCCATACCGGTGGATGTGCGAATTATTTCTGCTACGCATCGAAATCTTGAGGAAATGATCCGGTCCGGCCGTTTCCGTGAAGACCTCTGGTTTCGTCTCAATGTTTTCCCCATACAGATTCCGCCCCTGCGGCAGCGCAAAAACGACATTTCAACCCTGGCGTATTATTTTATTGAAAAAAAAGCGGCAGAGCTTAAACTTCAGGAAAAACCCCGGCTGGCTCCGGGGGCCGTCGATCAGCTGATGGATTATGACTGGCCCGGCAATGTACGGGAACTGGAAAATATCATCGAACGGTCGCTGATTCAGTATGGCAATGGTCCGATCCGGTTTGACAGCTTGATCGGCAAGGAGCCGCTGCGGAATAAGGTTCCGGCAACAGCCGGAGGCAATAACCGGTTGCTCCCGCTGGATGAAATAATCACCCTGCATATCCGGCAGGCGCTGGCAAGTGCTGATGGAAAAATAAACGGACCGGGCGGTGCCGCGCAACTTCTGGATATTCATCCGAATACCTTAAGAAAACGAATGGAAAAATTAAACATACCCTATAAGCGCAGAGCCCGGGGGAATGAGGGGAACCATTGAACCGGCGAAGGTGCGGCAGAACGCACCGTGAAAATTTGAAATGGAGAAAATAATGGAAAATATGCGATCCATAAAAACCAGTACCCGGGTTTGTGCGATTATCGGCAATCCGGTGGCCCACAGTCTTTCACCGGCAATCCACAATGCCGCGTTTGCCTCGCTCGATCTTGATTTTGTTTATGTGGCATTCCGGGTGGAGGATGTAGGGCAAGCGATTGCCGGAATGCGGGCGATGGAAAATTTTCGCGGCATGAGTGTCACGATTCCCCACAAGATCGAGGCCTTGAAACATGTAGATGTTGTTGAAGCGGTTGACCGCCGTATCGGCTCGATCAATACCGTTATCAGCGATAACGGAAAACTCCTGGGGCTGGGCACGGACGGTCCGGGCGCATTAAAGGCCCTGGCAGATGCCGGAGTTGCGATTAACGGCAAAAACGTATTGATGCTGGGGGCCGGAGGAGCGGCCCGGGCCATCGCGTTTACCCTGGCAGGCAATGGGGGGCCCGCGGTAATTGAAATTCTGGATATCAATGAAACCATGCTTCAGCAGCTGACCGCTGATCTGACGGCGGGCACCGAAACGGTCATTAAGTCTAATAAAATGACGGATCATTGTCTGGTTGAAGCCATGTCTCTTGCCGATATTATCATCCACTGCACCCCCGTCGGCATGCATCCCAGGGAAAGAGTTTCAATAGTGCCGCCGGTGTTGTTCCGTCCGGATCAGGTTGTGTTTGATATCGTGTATACGCCCCTGGAAACCAAACTGCTCGCAGACGCCAGAGCAAAAGGCCTTCAAGTGATCTCCGGGGTTGAAATGTTTATCAATCAGGCGATCCTGCAGTTTGAGCGGTTTACCGGAGTGGACGCACCGGTGGAAGTGATGAGAAACGTTGTTATGGAACATTTAAAATCATGAATATTATATTAATCGGATACCGGGGAACGGGGAAGAGCGAGGTGGGGGCGATTCTCGCCGATCGCCTGAATATGCCCTGCGTGGGGATGGATGCGGAAATTGTTCGCCGGGCCGGGATGCCGATTCCGGAGATAGTCGAAAAATTCGGCTGGGCAGGATTCCGGGACATGGAATCTGAGGTGGCAGCCGAATTGTCAGCGCAAGATAACCTGGTCATTGATACCGGCGGTGGCGTGATTGAGCGCCCTGAAAATATCCTTGCGCTTCAAACAAAAGCCGTCATTTTCTGGCTAAAGGCTTCCGTGGACGTTATCGTGTCGCGCATTCAGGACGGCGCCCTCCGTCCGGCGCTGACCGACGGCAAAACATTTACGGAAGAAGTGGCGGAAGTCCTTGCCCGTCGGACTTCAAAATATGAACATGCCGCCCAATACGAAATTGATACGGACCGGTTAACGCCGGAGCAGGTTGCCGGGAGGATCATCGATATCTGGCAAAACAATATATAAGTTTGTAAGTACCCGTTGAAACTCGGTTGAATTTTGGCGTTCGCGGGATGCGGTAATTTCCCGCTGAATTAAAAATACAAAGGTAATCATTATGACTCAATCACCAGGATGGCATGGATGCATCAGGCTGCTGATCATTTCCGTCACGGTTTTTCTGGTCGGGTGCAGTGGAATCAAATACAGCCTCTATGAACAGGCGATCAGTCATGAGGAAAAGAAAGCCGGGCTTTGTTTAAAAACCATTGAGGCAGGCGGGAAATCCATCAGCCTGCTGGAAAGTGAGCGGGGCGAGAATAAGCCCAGCATCGTGCTTGTTCACGGATTTGCCGCAAACAAGGAAAACTGGATCCGGTTTGCCTCGCATTTGACGGATACTTTTCACGTCGTGGCAATGGATTTGCCGGGTCACGGAGATAGCGTGAAGGATTTTAATCTGCATTATGACTTCAGTGATCAGGTGGTGTATGTGAATGAGACTTTAACGCAGTTGAACATTAAAAAATTTCATATGGCCGGCAATTCCATGGGCGGCGCGATTGCCGCACTCTATGCCGTCGCTTATCCGGAACAGGTGGAATCATTGTTTATAATCGATCCCGCCGGTATTTTTTTCTATGATTGTGAACTCACCCGGCGTCTGGCCAAGGGAGAAAATCCGCTGATCGTCACCTGCGATGAAGATTTTTACCAATTAATGGATTTTGCTCTGGAAGAAAAGCCGTATATTCCCTGGCCGGTCACCAGTGTCATGGCCGAAAAAGCGATTGCCAATGAAGCCATCAATCGAAAGATTTTTTCGGATTTTCACGGTGAACACACCTATTCGTTTGAAGATGAGATCAAAAAAATCACCGCGCCCACACTGATCCTTTGGGGGGTCGAGGACCGCATTATTGATGTTCGGAATGCGTCCATTTTTAAGCAGCTGATACCCCACTCTCAAGTCGTGATTCTGGAAGGCGTGGGTCATGCCCCTATGATTGAAGTGCCAGAGAAATCAGCCAAAATATACATGGATTTTATCAGTTCCCTGCAGCACGTCGGCAAAGCAGGCGCGGTTTTGGAAGGGTCATAATATGGAGTGCGAAAAGGGATTACACCGATGATGAAAAAAATAGAGAACCGGCTGAATGAATCAGAAAAAGAATCCCGAACAGGATGGATGAAGCGGGTTGGGATTGTCGCGGTGACCGCAATTATCGCATCGGGTATTTCCGTCTGGGTGATCCGGCAGTATTTGTTTCAAAACGAATTTAAGCCGGTGACGCTGACTGTCAAAGAAGAGAAGGCCCTGGATGTAAAAATTGATCGATTGGAAAGCATGACGGATCATCGAAAGCAGCCGGTTTCCGGCGAGAATCCGCTGGCTCCGGAAAAGTATCGTGAAGATCCCGGCAGAAGAACAGTCGTATTTAGTGAAAAAGAACTTAATTCCCTACTGGCAAAAAACACGGATCTTGCAAAAAAACTTTTCATTGACCTGTCCGACGGCATGGCCAGCGCCAAACTGCTACTGCCTCTGGATGAGGAATTCCCGGTATTGGGCGGCAGGACCCTTAAAGTTACGGCCGGTCTCGGTATTGATTATTCAAACGGCAAACCGGTGGTCATGATAAAAGGTGTCAGTGTCTGGGGGGTTCCTATCCCGAATGCCTGGATGGGGAATATGAAAAATGTGGACCTGGTAAAAGAATTCGGAGCAGAAAAAGGCTTTTGGAAATCTTTTGCAGACGGGATCGACAAGATTGAAATAAAGGAAAAGAGTCTGCGGATAATACTCAAGGAATGATTGCCAAGGTGAAAATCAAAAAACTTCGGAAGTCCCTAAAAAAAAGGACTTCCGAAAAAAGTAATGTGTCAATGGCTTTATTTGCCATAATATTCACAGGCTTCCTTAAAGGCGGATCGCAGTAATGGGTAAGAAGCGGCAAATGCCGGCAGGGAAATGATAAAACCGAAAATCGGCAAAACCGTCAGGCCCAGGAAAAAAAAGACAATCCCTACGCCAAATAGTATAAACCCCACAATTGATGATGTTGTTTTTTCACCAAAACAGGCCAAAGCTCCCATAAGTCACCTCCCACATGGTTAAATGAATAAGCAGTTGCGCCGGATGTTATTCTTAAAATAATGTCGGACAAACATTTGTCAAACAATGACAGGGAGCGTGTCCGCGGTTGCTATTTCAAAACCG
>JAHECJ010000192.1 GCA_024641805.1 Desulfococcus sp. | reverse complement strand
AGGGATGCCCTTTACGAAAAAATAACGGATCTGCCGCTCTCCTTTTTTCATAAAGAAAGGACCGGGGTGCTGATGTCCCGGATTACCAATGATGTGACGATCATTAAAAACATGGTATCCAATGCGGTGACCGGTGCATTGCGGGATTGTTTTACGGTCGTGGGGCTCACCGGCGTGATTTTCTACCGGGATTGGCGGTTGGCGATTTTGGCGTTTATAGTCATGCCGCTGGCGTATTTCCCTGTGGTTAAACTGGGCCGGCGGGTGCGGCGATTCAGCACCAGCAGCCAGGAAAGCATGGCGGATATGAATGCATTTCTGCATGAAACCTTTGCCGGTAATAAAATTGTCAAAGCCTTTGGAATGGAGTCGTATGAGAAAAAAACGTTTTCGGAAAAAAGTCAAGCGGTTTTCAGGTATGAGATAAAATCCATACGCGCAAAGGCACTGACATCGCCCGTCATGGAAGCCATCGGGGGTGTCGGGATCGCTCTGGTGCTCTGGTATGGCGGGTTTGCGGTCATTAAGGGAATTAACACACCCGGCGACTTTCTCTCATTTATGACAGCGGTGATGTTGCTCTATCCGCCGATTAAAACACTGACCAAACTGAACAATGTGCTGCAGCAGGGGCTTTCAGCATCAGACCGGGTGTTTGATATACTGGAAACTCAATCTAATATACTCGACCCGGTTTCTCCCAAAAAAATCAAGCCCGGTTCCCATCGCATTGCGTTTGAAAATGTCTCCTTTGCATATGGCGGGCGGGAAATAGTATTAAAGAATATCAATCTTGATGTTAAACCCGGAGAAATACTGGCGCTCGTGGGGATGAGCGGCGGCGGCAAGACATCCCTGGTGAACCTGATTCCCAGGTTTTTCGATGTCACCGAAGGTTCTGTTAAGATCGACGGGGTGGATATACGAGACATCACTGTTTCAGACTTGCGGAAACAGGTGGCCATTGTGACGCAGGAACCCATTCTTTTCAATGACACCATCCGGAAAAATATCGCTTATGGAAAGTCCGACGCTTCGGAACGGGAGATTATTGATGCCGCAAAAGCGGCGTATATCTACAATTTTGTCAAAAGTCTGCCCAAAGGTTTTGATACAGTCATCGGTGAACTGGGCAACCGGCTTTCCGGCGGGGAAAAGCAGCGCATGTGCATTGCCCGGGCACTGGTGAAAAATACCCCGATCCTGATTCTGGATGAAGCCACCGCATCGCTGGACACGGAATCCGAGAGACTGGTTCAGAAAGCGCTTGAGAATCTGATGAAAGGACGGACATCGTTCGTCATTGCCCACCGGCTTTCGACGATTGCTTATGCGAACCGCATTGTCGTCCTGGTCGGCGGGAAGATTGTTGAAGAAGGAAAACACGCAGAACTGCTTGAAAAAAAAGGAGAATACTATACGCTTCACCAAATGCAGTTTTCAGACAACGTCTCAGACGATGCGGCTGAAAATTCCGCGGAAACGGCAACGGTCAAGTAACCATGATGAAGCTGAACACGGCCGTCAATCGCTACATCTTTAAAGAATTGATCCCGCCGTTTACCATGAATCTGATGTTTTTTATTTTTGTATTTTTAATGCGGCAGATTCTTGAAATTACCAATGTGATTGTCAATTATCAGGTCAGCCTGATGGTTTTTCTGTTAATGCTGATCTATTCCATGCCGTATTTTTTTGCCTATATTATCCCCATGTCGGTGATGATGAGCGTGCTGCTGACTTTTCTGCGGCTTTCGAACGACAATGAAATCGTGGCGCTCAAAGCGAGCGGCATCAGTATTTACAGTTTGCTTCCGCCGGTAATATTATTCAGTATTCTCAGCTCGCTGCTGACCGCTTATATGGCAATAGACGGTATCCCCTGGGGAGAGAAGTCCTATAAGCAAATGGCCCTCAATGTGGTTCAGTCCAACTTTAATATCGGATTAAAGGAGCGGCAGTTTAATGAGAGCTTTGACGGGGTGATGTTTTATGTGAATAAAATCGATTTTAACGACAATTCACTGGGCGATATCTATATTGAAGACCAGCGCAATGAAGGCTTCAGCACGACCATTGTCGCCCCCAAAGGCAGAATATCGAATGGGCCGGAAAGGTTGACCTTTATACTAAGTCTTCATAACGGAGAGATCAACCAGGTCGACTTGAAAAACCGTTCGGTCCATAACACCCGGTTTGATACGTATGAACTTCAGCTGGACTTAAAGGATGCAGCCAAAAAAAATATCAGCAAAAAGAAATTAAACGAAAATGAAATGCGCATAGATGAACTGATTTCATTTCTAAAAATCGAAAAGAGTGGGTCGAAAAAATATTTTTCCGTGTGGATCGAGCTTCATAAAAAATTCTCGATACCCTTTGCCTGTATTGCACTGGGGATTCTGGCTGTTCCGTTAGGCGTTCAGTCGGCATCGAACCGAAAATCAGCCGGGCTCGGCATCGGCCTGGTTGCATTTTTGATATATTATCTTTTGCTGTCCGCCGGATTGCTTTTGAGTGAAACAGGCCATATCCCTCCGGCGATCGGAATGTGGATGCCGAATATCCTGATGGGTGGGCTCGGAATCTATTTATTGGTTAAAAGCGCCAACGACAGCCCGGTTGGAATTTTCAACCTTATAAATCAGCTGTCAAACGGGATCTACCGGATTTTTTTTCGGGTCCGGCATACCGATTGAAGTGTGGTTTAATATTAAAAAAGCGATCGTTTCATGACAGTAATTCACAGATATATCACCCGGCTGTTTTTCAAGTATTTTGCGATTGTGCTTGGGGTGGTGATTATCATCTATCTTTCCATCGATTTCTTTGCACGGATTGACAAGTTCATCAGGGCGGAAATATCCCCATTGTCGATTGCCGCATTTTTCCTTTATAAAATTCCGCTCATCGTTTCTCAAATCACTCCGGTTGCGGTATTATTAGGGGTGCTGGCGGCGTTCGGGCTGATGGCGAAAAACAATGAAATACTGGCGTTGAAAAGCGGCGGTGTCAGTTCGTACTATCTGTTGCTGCCGGTGGCCGTCATCGGCATAGCTTTAAGCATTCTGCTGTTTATCTTTTCCGAGGTCGTGGTTCCGATCAGCGTGGTCAAAGCAAATCAAATCGAGGCGCTGACGTCCGGAACAAAAATGATGACCTCCCGGGAAAAAAATATCTGGATTCGCGGTAATCAATCCATTACGCATATTGAATACTATAATCCATCCGACCAGACAATTTCAGGGGTCAGCATCGCTTATTTCAATAAAGACTATGCTTTAAAGGGCCGTATCAATGCCCGGATGGGAAGATATATTGATGGGAACTGGGTTTTTTATGACTGCCTGGTTCAGCAGCATTTGGATTCCTCGATTGAAAAGAGTCAGGTTTCTTTCGATGCGGAAAAAAATTGCCAGATTGATCTCTTGCCATCGGATTTGCAAAGAGTGGCAAAGGAATCCGAAGAAATGCCGTTTACCCGTCTTTACCGATATATCCAGAAAGTCGAAAGCGATGGGTATGATTCCACCAAGTATCGGGTCGACTTTTACGCAAAAACCGCATTTCCATTTGTCTGCCTGATTATCTCCCTGTTTGGCTCAGGGCTTGCGTTACGGGGCACGACAAAAGAAGGGATGGTCATCAGTTTTGCATACGGAATATTAACGGCATTTATTTACTGGTCATTTTACAGCTTTTGTTTGTCCCTCGGGTACGGACATGTTCTTCCGCCGATTGTCGCAGCCTGGATTGCCAATTTGATTTTTTTCTGCGCAGCAGGGCTTGCGGTATTTAATATCGAATGAAGATTTCTATTAAGGGTTGTCGGAAATGAAAGGGATCACGCAGGATATCCAGGCGGTAATGACCGGAGAAAAGACCGCAGGCCCCTTGCTGAAATTCCTGCTTCTGGTTGTATCGACGCTTTACGGCATTGCCGTAAGGCTCCGGGGAATTTTATATGATCATGGTGTTCTAAAATCCCGGGCGCTTCCCTGCAGGGTGATTTCCATTGGTAATTTAACGGTCGGGGGAACCGGTAAAACCCCAATGACAATATATCTGGCCCAATGGTTAAAAGAATCCGGTTTTAAACCCGTGATCATCAGCCGGGGGTATAAGGGGCAGGCGGAAAGTAAAGGCGGAATTGTCAGCGACAGGCAGAATGTCCTTCTGGATTCCGACGCAGCCGGCGATGAGCCGTTTATGATGGCAAAACGGTTAAAAGGGATCCCCGTTCTGGTGGGGGCGGACCGTTTTAAAGCAGGCATGAAAGCAGTGGAGAAATTCTTGCCGGATGTCATTTTATTTGATGATGCGTTTCAACACCGGCGCCTGAAAAGGGACGTAGATATTGTTTTAGTGGATGATAAATCCCTTTTCGGCAATACGCAGCTTTTACCTATGGGCATCCTTCGGGAACCGGTTTCCGGGTTGTTGCGGTGCGACGTGTTTGTGTTGACCCGGAGTTCGAATTCTTCAGACCGCAGCACCAGAATTTTGGCAAAAATGGCGCCCGGCAAACCGATTTTTAAATCATTTCATGCGCCGTACATTTGCGGGATGTTTGACGGCACGGACAGTGATAGGGCAATAGGTTCCGAGTCAAATTCAGAAAACCTTAACCGTTTAAAGACGTCCAAAGTGTTCGTCTTCTCAGGGATAGCTAAAAATGAAGAATTCCGCAAAACAATAGAAGAACTGGCACAAGAGGTTGCAGGGATGATGCCGTTTAAAGATCATCACCGGTATACGGAAACCGATTTTCGTTTCATCAATGACAGGGCCCGAAAGTGTTCGGCGGATTTTTTGGTGACCACTGAAAAAGATTATGTTAAAATCGCCGGAAAAATTCAAAGTCCCATGAATATTTTTGTTGTCGGAACTCGGGTGTCTTTTCAACCGAACGAGTCGGAATTTTTAGAATATATCTTAAGTAAAATAAAACGGTTATCATATTAATTTTTTAGGTTATGGATAAAAGAGCCGGGAAGATGGAAAAACCTTTTACGAGAAGCGATTTCGCAGCCGGGGAATTTACCATTATTTCCAAGGGCCGATGGGGAAACGCAGATCTTTATAAGTTCCAGCATCAAAAGAAAATGTGGGTGATCAAGGATTTTTCACCCTGTCCTCCTTTTATCCGGAAAATATGGGGTCGCTTTATAGTCAAACGGGAATTCAAGGCGCTGCAGGCGCTAAAAGGGATTGCCGGAATTCCCGCGGAACCGTTTATTCTGGATCCTTTTGCAGTCTGCTACCGGTTTATACCCGGTACGACATTGAAAGAAACGGCGTCCGAATCGATCAGTGATGATTATTTCTTTCAATTTGAAAATCTTGTTCGGAACATACACCAGCGGAATATGGTTCATCTGGATGTCCGGAACCAGAGAAATATTCTGGTCACCGAGAACCAGGAACCAGCGTTACTGGATTTTCAGTCCAGCCTGAACCTGG
>JAHECJ010000191.1 GCA_024641805.1 Desulfococcus sp. | reverse complement strand
TTTTTTCTCTGGAATTTTTTTTAAGGTGAGCTCAGGCTCTTCCTCAAGTTCAAATTCGAGTTCCCCCTGTTCCACCATCGTTTTAATATCATCAAACAAAACGCCCTGATGTGACTGATTCGCTGATGGAGAGGACGAAGAATCGGAACGGTCTGAATCCATACGAAAACCTCCCGGAATTGGCTGGTCATCCGCCAGCAGAGAAAATTCCTGGAAAGCTGGAGACTCAGGAACCTCCTTAACGGATTTCGGGGGCACGGCTTTATGAGTTTCTTCCTGAAGCGGGGGTTCCATATCATCGTCCTGAAGCATTAAATCCGGCAGATCCGCCAGATCTACACTCAACGGCAAATCATCGGATTCATTTTCCATTCGCAGGTTCATTAAAGCTTCATCCCGGACAGGCCTGATTGGCTTTTCGATTGGACGGTCATCTTCCATGATTTGAATTTCATCATCGGTAATCCCCATCTCCAATCCCGATAAGTCATCTTCGGATATTTCATCCGGAATTATCATTACATCATCTGTTTCGGACGCCGGCAGGGAAAGATAATCCTGATATTCAGGACAGGCGGACAAACAACTGTTGAGATTTGAAAGGATCGTATTCAGCCCTTCCTGGATATCAACCGTCATTCCGGAGCCGCCTAAATCACTACTATCGCCTGAAACCACCGTGCCGGGAATGAGAAACGGATTCTCAATCAGGGGTACGATTAATTTGAGAATTGTTTTTGAATGATCCGGAAGTGCTTTGGATGAGGGCAACCATACTCGTCCGCCTGAGAACTGTTCGTAGAACCCACAAAAATCCTGGACGGATAAAAACTTAACAATGATCAGGAATTTCTTCATTATGCTATTTAACCGCTGATTCAATTAAACATGAAGGATTTTTCTACTCGGAGTAATATATCACTTTAATCTTTCGTTTGACAGTAATTTTTCATCATTGTATTGTATTAATTATAAAATCATTTTTTGGTTTCAGTGATGTTTCCATGACCCCCGCAAGTCATAAATTAATAAAATTATTTATCTTCTCTATCACCATACTGTTTCTTTATCCTGCCCACGGATTCACCGGGCAAACCAGAAAAGCGGTTTATAGCGGGGCATTTTATCCAAAAACACCGGAAGGATTGACGGCGCGGATTGACGAATACACGAAACTTGCCGAACTGACCCCGGTTTCGCTTCCAGCAGGCGCTAAGCTGAAAGCATTGATTCTTCCCCATGCCGGATATATTTATTCCGGTCTGACCGCCGCCCATTCTTCAATTGTATTAAAAAACCAGAACTTTAAAAGAATCATCATCATAGGTCCGGATCATCGGGTCGGCTTTAATAATTGCGCCGTCAGTAATGTTACAGCCTATGAAACCCCGCTTGGAAGCGTTTTACTCGATCCGGCCTGTCACTACTTGTGTCAACAATACAAGGAATTGTTCCGACCCGTCATTCGATCCGACGAAACGGAACATTCCATTGAAGTTCAGATTCCTTTTTTGCAGCGTTACCTCCAGGACTTCCAGATTGTCCCGATTGTGATGGGCCCCGGAGACATAAAAGAATATACCGAAGCCATCGAAACGCTTCTGGAACCTCAAACATTGATTGTGGTCAGTTCGGATCTTTCACACTATCTGCCTTATGACCTGGCGGTGAAAACCGATCATGAAACCATACGCGAAATACTGGCATTAAATATTGAAAAATTATCCCTTCAGAATCGCATTGCGTGCGGAATTGTTCCGATTCAGGTAATCACCCGACTGGCCATTCTCCGCAACTGGAAACCGCTGCTGCTCCATTATTCAAACAGCGGCGATACCGCGGGACCCAAGGACAGTGTCGTCGGTTATGCGGCCATTGCGTATTATGAGTCATCAGCCATTAACCAGCCAAAAGGATCAAATCAGATGGACAAGGAAAAGGGAGACATTCTTGTTAAAATAGCAAGAAAAACCATCGCAGACAGCCTGAATGTAAAATCAGATGGCACGGATGTGCCCGGAGCGGCATTGTCCGATGATATTTTCAATGAACGCCGCGGCACTTTTGTAACACTTAAAATCAACCATCAGCTCCGCGGATGCATCGGTAATTTGTCTGCCGACAAATCCATTATCGAGGGCGTCAAAGACAACGCCTTGAACGCTGCATTTCGTGATCCGCGCTTCCCGCCCCTTTCAAAGGATGAGCTCAAAAAAGTCGACATTGAAATCAGCCTTCTCACCGATCCCAAAATTCTGGAATATCAGGACGGGGAGGATCTTCTTAAAAAACTGCGGCCGAACGTCGATGGGGTGATTATCCGGAAAGGTCCTTATAGCGCGACGTTTCTGCCCCAGGTATGGGAACAGCTGCCGGATAAAAAATCTTTCCTCGATCATTTATGCCAAAAGGCCGGGCTGCCCGCAAATGAATGGCGTCGATCCGGACTGGAAGTAATGGTGTATCAGGTTCAATATTTTGAAGAAGATCATTAACCTGAATATTGATAGACAAATTCAGTATGTTGTTATCGCTACCGGAATCGGATCCGTTGTCACCCAGTTATTGACCATCCGTGAATTCCTTTCCCAGTTGAACGGCAATGAATTTGTCATCGCTCTGATTCTCTTTAACTGGCTTTTTCTCGGAGGACTGGGAACCCTTCTCGCCAGACCGATGGGCAAACATGCGTCCGTCCGGAAATTCTACTGGATTTCAATCGCCCTGGTAATTCTGGCTCCTGCGCAGCTGATGGCTATTCGGCAGGTCCATGACCTGGTCTTCATCCCCGGCAGCTCCATCGGATTTTATCCCACCTTTGCCTATACGTTCTTTTCAATTGCCCCCTATTCCCTCTTGCTCGGATTTACATTGCCCTACAGCCTGATTGTCATCCGAAATCATATCGCCGCCTATCCCGGAATCCGAATATATATTTTCGATAATATAGGCGATATTGGCGGCGGCGCTCTCTTTTCCTTTGCCCTGGTGTATTTCACAACACCGTTTCAGGCTGTGTTCATCGCCCACCTGCCGTTATTGTTTACGCTTCTCAGGCTTTACGCGTCTGCTTATGATGCTAAAATCCTGCCGGTTTTCGGAACCATTATCGGATTGACCGCCCTCTTCTCAGCCATGTTTTTTGAAATACCGGCACTGAAACCCCGGGCCGGAGAACTTTCCTTTTATCAGGAGACCCCCTATGGCCGCATCGAAATTATCAAGGACCGGGAGCAGTATACACTTTTTCAAAACGGCCAGCCCGTTTTCAGTTCCCAGGATTTCACCGCTGCCGAAGAAACGGTTCATTATCCGCTATCACAGATCCATTCTGTAAGACGCGTTCTGATGATATCTGCGGAAAGCCTGATGATGTCGGAAGTAAAAAAATATCATCCCAAAGCCATTGATTATGTTGAAATCGATCCGGCGATTACGGACGTCGAATTCCGCTTCGGGCTGCTGGAAAAGTTTCCGGAAATGCATGTGATTCACCAGGACGGGCGGCGCTATCTAACAGACACGGATCAACGCTACGATGCGATTATCTTAAACCTTCCGGAACCGGATACATTTCAGGTCAACCGGTTTTTCACAGACCGTTTTTTTTCCATCGCCCATCAGCATCTGACAAATGGCGGTATTCTTTCATTTTCCGTCAAAGGATTTGATAATTATATCAGCGATAATGAGCTTCAGAAAATTTCATCCATATACCGCACCACCCGAGAGGTCTTTCCCCATGTTCAGTTGATACCGGGCACCCGAATATTTTTTCTGTGCAGTGATAAGCCCGTTCAAACAGATATTCCGCGTCTGCTTGAGACTAAAAATATCCCGACAACATATATCAGCGGATATTTTTACGGAAACATCACCCCGGAAAGAATCCGCCGGTTGAATCAGGAACTCTTGCCAGGCGCTCCGGTCAACACCGATTTTTCACCGCGCCTCGTAAAAATATTAATGGATGAATGGTTTTCCATTTTTTCGACCTCACCGGCTTTATTTGTTTTGATATTATGTTTGATCAATGTGGCTTATTTCCTGTTCATTTCAAAGGAAGAGTTTGTTCTCTATACCACCGGATGCTTTACGATGGGAGCCGAAATTCTGGTTATATTTGCGTTCCAGATATTTTTTGGCTATATTTATATGCAGATCGGACTGATCGTCACTGTTTTTCTCGCAGGGCTTCTCCCCGGCGCTTTGTATGGGGAGCATCTGCGTGAACGCGGTAAACAGATCCTGATATTCACGGATTTGGCGATGATGGCATTGATGCTCGTATTCATGGGTTCCATCGCATTTTTTGGATCTTATTTACCCGGAACGGCCTTTCTGTTCTTTGGTTTTGCGGTGTCAGCCGTCTGCGGATGTCAATTCCCCGTTGCCCTTCATCTTCAGGGAGGCGGAAAGCCGGCGGCCGTTAAGGTTTTTTCCGCGGATCTTATCGGCGCCGCGTTTGGAACATTATTGACCAGTATCTTATTCATCCCTTTTGTCGGAATATTGTGGTCAGCGGTCGGATTAATTTTAATTAAACTGATCAGTTTTATAATTTTAGAAGTAAATCATGAAAACCTTATCCCGAAGAAAATTCCTGACATATAGCGCCCTTTCCCTTGCCGGGAACATGCTCTCGGTTCAGGCTTTAAGGGCATTCCCAGATAAAGCTCAAAATCCGGAACAGCAAAATATTGCCGGAACAATCTTTAAAAACGATGCCCCGCGCACGCCTTGGAAATGGTCCCGCGAAGCGGACTATTACATGACACTTCCCGGGGATTCGGTGATGTGCGGTATCTGTCCCAACAGCTGTATTTTAGATAAAGGCGATCGCAGCGCCTGCCGGTCCCGGGTCAACATCAACGGGAAATTATATACGCTGGCCTATGGCAATCCCTGTTCGGTAAATACGGACCCGATTGAAAAAAAACCGCTGTTCCATTTTAAACCCGAAAGCAAAGCATTATCCATTGCCACTACCGGATGCAGTTTTCGATGTTTAAATTGCCAGAACTGGCAAATATCGCAGATGAAACCGGAAGACGTCCGTTTTGCTGAACTTTTCCCAGGCCAGGTGATTGAAAAGGCGATTGACGAAAAAGTGGCATCCATTGCCTACACCTATTCCGAGGCCACTACGTTTTTTGAATACATGACCGATACCGCAAAACTGGCAAAACAAAAAGGCATTTGCAACCTGTGGATTTCCAACGGCTACATTAATCCTGAACCATTATCATCGCTCTGTGACGTGCTGGATGCCGCCAACGTCAACCTGAAATCATTTGATAATGCAACTTATCAGAAATTGAACGGCGGACTGCTGGAGCCCGTGTTAAATACGTTTAAAACCCTTCATGAACGTGGCGTACACTTTGAAATGACAACCCTTGTTGTTCCCGGATATGTGGATGACCCAAAGATGATGAAAAAGATGTGCGGGTGGATCGTGAAAAACCT
>JAHECJ010000190.1 GCA_024641805.1 Desulfococcus sp. | reverse complement strand
AAATAATTTTTTATTAAAGTCAGTAAGTTATAAAATAGTTTTTCAGTAGCCTGCCAGGCCGGGAGGGATCTATGCAGCTATATGATGTGGTGGTGATCGGCGCCGGGAATGCCGGCCTGACAGCAGCAGCCACGCTGTCCAAAAAAGGAATGGACGTCTTGCTGCTCGAACGGCATAACATCCCCGGCGGGAGCGCCACCAGTTTCTGCCGGGGCCGGTTTGAGTTTGAAGTGGCCCTGCACCAGCTTTCCGGCATCGGGACCCCGAAAAAACCCGGCCCGCTGCGATCCACCCTGGACCAGCTGGGCGTGATGGACGACCTGGAATTTGTCCCTATGACGGATCTTTACCGGGTCGTGGTGAAAGATCAAATCGACATCACCCTGAAACCGGACCTGTCGCAGGTCATCTCCGAACTCACCCGTCATTTCCCCCATGAAAAAGAGGGGATCAAAGGATTTTTCGATCTGCTGTATAATTTTTTCCTCCAGGTCATCAGTGTGTTTTATCTCAAGGACCCGGAAACGAGCCGTGAAAAATATCCCCTGTATTTTCAGTATGCCTTAAAAGACACCCGGCAGGTGATGGCGCAGTTTATCTCCGATCCGCTGCTTGTCACCGTGCTCTCCCCCTACGCGACCTATGTCGGCGTACCGCCGTCAAAAATGGCGTTTGCGGACATGGCCGCCATGTTTTTTTCCTACATTGAATTTCTGCCGGTTCATTTGAAAGGCGGTTCCCAGACACTGTCCAATGCCCTGGCAAACAAAGTGATCCAGAATGGCGGGACCATCCGTTACAGCTGCGGGGCGTCTAAAATTGTTGTTGAAGACGGGGAGGTGAGAAGCGTCATCACGGAAACCGGCGAAGAGATTCCGACCCGCCATGTGATTTCCAATGCGTCCAAGTATGCTACTTACGTGGAACTGATGGATGACATTCATGTGCCGGAAATTGTGCGCAATGAAATGCGGCAGGCGTCCCACAGCCCGTCCGCCTTTACCCTGTATATGGGGCTGGACTGCGAACCCTCCGCCGTCGGCATTACCGAGTCGAGCAATTTCCTGCTGTCGACAACCGATATGGAAACCACGTTTAACCGGATGAAAGTTTTGGATATTGATGAGCGCGACGGCATGATGCTTTCCTGCTACAACCTCATGGATCCGTCGTTTTCGCCGCCCGGGACTTGTCAGGTGGCCCTGGTGACGTTGAAATACGGAAAACCCTGGCTGCGGGTGCCGCCGACTCAATATGCGGAAGAAAAATACCGCGTGGCTGATAACATGCTTAAGGCGGCTGAACTTTATTTTCCGGGGATCCGGAATCATATTGAAGAGATCGAAATCGCCACCCCCATCACCCACATGCGGTACCTGGGCACGCCCACCGGATCCATCTACGGGTTTGAAAATTTTTTAAAGGATTCCGAGTTGTTTATTCCCAACCAGGCTCATATCCGGGGTCTCTACTGTGCCGGGGGATCCGTCGGTTTGTGCGGGTTCCAGCCCACCCTGGATTCCGGGGTGCAGACGGCACGGATGTTACTTAGGGAAAAGGCGGCGTAAACAGATTTTGTGTTTGTTGACTTTATTATTTTTGTGACTTTTAGGTCAATCCCTGTAGTAGGTTGTCGAAAAACGTTATGAGCGCCGAGAAAACAAGGCAAAATTCGACGAAACAGCGGAGTTTATGCTTTATAAATGAGCATTTTGAGGAGAATTTTAACGCAGTAGTGGCAAGCGCAATAGTTTTTCAACAAAATAAAAGGAGAAAACCATGCGCCAGGACATAGTCAAACAGCTCGACGGATATGAGGATGTGGTCCGGGAAATTGAAATTTCGCGCAAATACGGGCTCGACATTGACGCGGACAAGGGGAGCGCCGCGGAATATATTCGCAGGCTCCACCCGGCAGTCATGGACCTTACGGTCAGCCAGGTGATCTATGAGACGGCATCCACCAAAACCCTGCGCCTGGTATCGAAGGATCATTATCTGCCGCCGTTTCAGGCCGGGCAGTATATCGCCCTGTATCTTGAAATCGGCGGCATCCGGACCGGCCGGCCCTACAGCATTTCATCGCCGCCCAACCAGACCGGATATTACGACATCACCGTCCGGCGGATGGTGGACGGACTGGTATCCAATTTTCTGCTTGATAAAGTAAAACCCGGAGACATCATCCAAAGCTCCGGGCCGGACGGCCAGTTCGTTTATAACCCGCTCATTTTTGATAAAACGCTGGTGTTTATCGCCGGCGGCAGCGGCATCACCCCGTTTATGAGCATGATTCGGGAGATGGCCGATTGCGGGCTCAACCGGGAGATATACCTGTTTTATGGGAACAAGTCAGAAGATGATATCATCTTTCACTGTGAATTGAGAGAGCTGGCCGCGCGGTTGAGCCATGTCCATTATATTCCGGTCGTTGAACACCCGCCAGCCGCTTACAACGGTTACAGCGGGTTTATCACCCGGGAGGTTATCCAGAAAGAGATCAGGGATGTCCAGGGTAAAACATTTATGCTCTGCGGTCCCCAGGCGCTGTATGACTTCTGTGTGCCGGAACTTGAAAAAATGGGTGTGCCGTCTAAAAAAATCCGGCAGGAGATTTACGGGGAGCCGGTCAATATTTATAAATCCCCGGGCTGGCCTAAGTCGGTGAGCCTCTATGACGAGTTTACAGTCAATGTCCAGAACGGCGGGTTGTTCAAAGCCCAGGCCGGAGAGTCTCTGCTGTCTTCGATTGAAAAAAACGGGTTTGTCCGGCCGTTTGTGTGCCGGTCCGGTACGTGCAGCCTTTGCCGGACCAAAATCCTTTCCGGCAAAATCTACCAGCCGCCCGGCACGCGGGTGCGGGCCTCCGACCGGCAGTTCGGCTATGTGCATGCGTGTGTTTCGTATCCCCTTGAGGATCTTGAAATTATGATATGAAAATGGCGTTGTTAAAAGCCCCATCTACTGCGTTGTTGCTATTTTCAGCCGCTCAAGATACGACTTGTATGATTTCGAGCCTGAAAAACCGCTACGCCTTGAATATGGAACTTTTAACATAGCCATCAATCTGATTTTAAATAGGTCATTTATAAATATAAACTCCGATGTTCCGTCAGATTTTGCCTTGTCCTGACTCCACTCAGGGCGTTCGCTGCGATCTGTGGTTAGTGAAAAGTTAAAACCCGGAGAAAACGAGTGAAACAAACCAGATACATCGTGATTCTATGTCTCCTGCTAACCTCTTTGCTTTTTCAGGGCTGCGCGTACAGCCACATTCAGGGGCCGCTGGATACCAATTTTGACAATACCGTTTTAGGGTCAAAGGTCGGCAAATCCCACACCCGATCCGTCCTATGGCTGGTCGCCTGGGGTGACGGCGGAACGAAGGCGGCCGCAGAAGAGGGCGGCATCACCACCATCACCCATGCCGATTTTGAGTATTATATTTATTTTTTCGGTATTTATACCCGGACCACAACGGTGGTGTACGGTGAATAGGATTGTCGTCCTGTTCTTTCTGGCCCTGCACATTGCGGGCTGCTCCCGGTCCGGCCCCGGGCTACTTTATACCAATTTGACTCAGCCCTATTCCACCGACTTTAAGAACACGCCGGCGGGCACCAGGCAATGCATCCTGAAAGCGCACCGGATCAAGGAACCTGTGAGCGGATACGGCGTGACTTTAGAGTGGAGCACCAATCAGATACAGTCTGCGGCGCGCGAGGCCGGGATTGAAAAGATCCGGTATATCGATGTTCAGACCCTCAGCTTTTTGATGGGAATCTATTCCCGACGTGAACTGATCATATACGGTGACTGAGAATTGCCATCCGGTCTATTGCTTTGGGCTGTTTCTATGAAACAGGCATTTCTTCATACCCGGTCGCGCACTAAAAAGCATGGCAGGTCATGAAAGAATCCGATCAGGAAAGTGGTTTCAGGTGCCGGGTGCCAGGTGTCAGTGAGACTGGTGCCTCCCTGACACCTTGTTTCTCACATCTGTTCCCGATTTGATTTTTTTAACGTGAAAAACCCGTTCATATTCTGAACAGTAGTTAAGGAATCTGCCATGAAATTAAATAAAAAAACCGCCATCGTGACCGGGGCCGCAAAGGGCCTGGGAAAAGAAATCGCCCGTGCTTTTGCCGCAGAAGGCGCGCGCGTCACGCTGATGGACCGGGATGTCGGGGAGTTGAAAAAAACCGCGGACGCCATTTTAAAAGCCGGCGGCAAATGCATGGTTTTTGAAGGAAATGTGTCGCGGGAGCAGGATGTTATTGAAATGGTCAGTCAGGCCCGGGAGCGGTTCGGCCCTATCGGAATCCTGGTCAACAATGCCGGTATCATCGGTCCGGCGGATTTCATGAAGGATGCGGAACCCAAAACCTGGAAAAAAACCATCGATATTAATTTAACCGGCGCATATCACTGCTGCCGGGCGGTCATCCCGGACATGGCAGCCAAAAAAAAGGGAAAAATCATCAACATCACTTCCGGACTGGGTGAGCGCCCCTTTGCCCGGTTCTCCGCTTACGGCGTGTCCAAAGCCGGGCTCATTCAGCTCACCCGTTCGCTTTCCGAAGAATTAAAAGAATCAAATATCCAGGTCAATGCCATCAATCCCGGGGTGATGGATACCACTATGCAGGCGGAAATCCGGGGCCTGGACATTTCGTCCATGGGACAGGAAGTGTATGACCGGTTTCACGGGCTGTATAAAAATGGTGAGCTTCAGGACCCGGCTGATCTTTCGCCTTTGGCCGTGTTCCTGGCATCCGACGCGTCGGATCACCTGACCGGGTATAATTTGAGGCCGGATGGGTGGCGGGAGGTGGGATGGCGGGGGTGATGCTGATCAAAACTCCATCTGAGGTTTTGAAAAAGATTCTGGTGTGGTTCATCCATCAATTTGCCGCCGTCTTCAGTTTTTTTTGAATAAAAGAACTTCTTGAAAATCAGAAAAATTGGCCCTAAAAGAAAATTTAAGGGCCGATGGAGAGGCATTCTCTGTTCCGGCCCCGGAAATCCCTTCCAGTGAATACAAACATCATTAATCTGAGGATGATGCCATGGCCGTTGGTTGGTCCCGTGACGGGGCGGTGCAGGAACAAATGGATGCCACCGTGGAATCGGCGCTCCAGTTGGCGAAAAGCCGGTTGCCGAAGGGCGAAAGCCTGACGCATTGCGAGGAGTGCGATGAAATCATCCCGGAGGCGCGCCGAAAGGCATTGCCCGGCGTCCGGTGCTGTGTCGCTTGTCAGTCGGAACGCGAAGAAAAGCTGCAACGGGATGATCTTTACAACCGGAGAGGCAGCAAGGACAGTCAGTTAAAGTAATTTGGAAATTGACGCTCAGGCTGATTATTAAAATCAAAAATCAAGGGTGACCCCAGATATACCACTGCTATCTGATTGTTGCGCTGCGGAGCTATAATGGTTCTCATAAATAATTTCCGTTTGTCTGTCATTGCGAGGAGCGTCAGCGACGAAGCAATCTCCTTCGGCGT
>JAHECJ010000189.1 GCA_024641805.1 Desulfococcus sp. | reverse complement strand
AGTTCCGGGTATCCGGACTGCATGACTTCAAACACCGTGGCAACCGTTTCATGCAAAAACGGGGCTGTCAGGGAAATATTGCGTCCATACCGAATTGCCCGGCGCAGGATTCTGCGCAATACATACCCGCGTCCCTCGTTTGACGGGAGAACGCCATCTCCGACCATAAACGCGCCCGCGCGGCTGTGGTCGGCAATCACCTTCATGGCCACATCAACAGCCGGATCCGTTCCCAGTTTCCGGCCGGAAAGGGATTCGATCTTTCTCATGACCGGCATGAACAGGTCTGTGTCGTAGTTTGTCGGCACATCCTGAATCACCGCGGCAATCCGCTCCAACCCCATTCCGGTATCAATGCTCGGCCTCGGCAGCGGTGTCATTTTACCGGTTTCATCGCGATTGTACTGCATGAACACGAGATTCCAGATTTCGAGATAACGGTCGCAGTCGCAGCCAGCAGAACAGTTTTCACTTTCGCATCCGAATTCTTCCCCCCGGTCAATCAGGATTTCCGAACAGGGACCGCAGGGACCGGTATCGCCCATGGACCAGAAATTGTCCTTTTCCCCGAGCCGGACGATCCGGTCCGCGGGTACGCCGATCTGCCGGTGCCAGATGTCATAGGCTTCATCATCATCTAAAAACACGGAAATCCATAATTTCTCAGCCGGAAGATGATATTCATTCACCAGAAGATCCCAGGCGAATCGAATAGCGTCTTCTTTAAAATAATCACCAAAGGAAAAATTCCCCAGCATTTCAAAAAAGGTGTGATGCCGGGCCGTGTAGCCGACATTTTCCAGGTCATTGTGTTTTCCGCCGGCCCGAATGCACTTCTGGGAGGTCACCGCCCGGGCATAGTCCCGCTTTTCCTCTCCGAGGAATATTCGCTTGAACTGCACCATCCCGGCGTTTGTGAACAACAGCGTCGGATCATCCTGCGGAACCACAGAAGAACTCCGGACAAGCTGGTGATTCTGGCGCTTAAAGTAGTCAAAAAACTTCCTGCGTATTTCGTTCCCTGTCATCAATCCCCCGAACATCAATCTTTCGATTCTTTCTTTTTAGGTGCTTCGCCGGGCGCCGCACTCTCTTCCGCCGCTGCCAAACCAAGGGCAGTTTTCACTTTAAGATGCGCCCGGTTAAATACGTCGACGTTTTCCTTGAAGAATTTTTTTACATTTTCCCGTCCCTGGCCGATACGTTCCCCATCATAGGAATACCAGGAGCCGCTTTTTTCAATTACCCCGGCTTCGACGCCGATATCCAGTACCTCACCGGTGCTTGAAATCCCTTCGCCGTACATAACATCAAACTCAGCTTCCCGGAAGGGAGGTGCCATCTTATTCTTTACGACTTTTGCCTTTGTTCTGTTTCCTAATACTTCCTGTCCTTCTTTAATGGCGGCGGCACGACGGATTTCAATCCTGACCGATGAATAAAATTTCAGGGCGTTGCCGCCGGTAGTGGTTTCCGGGTTTCCAAACATCACCCCGATTTTCATACGAATCTGATTGATAAAAATAACCGAGGTCATAGTTTTGCTGATGGTCCCGGTCAGTTTCCGCAATGCCTGGGACATCAGCCGAGCCTGCAGGCCCATATGGGAATCCCCCATTTCCCCTTCGATTTCCGCTCTCGGAACCAGGGCGGCAACCGAATCAATCACCAAAACATCAATGGCACCACTCCGGACCAGCATATCGGCTATTTCAAGGGCCTGTTCACCGGTGTCCGGCTGGGAAACCAGCAGTTCATCACAATTCACGCCCAGCTTTTTAGCATAGGATGTATCCAGCGCATGCTCCGCATCAATAAACGCGGCAATACCTCCCTGTTTCTGGGCCTCGGCAACCACATGCAGGGCCAGCGTCGTCTTGCCGGAAGATTCAGGGCCGTATATTTCAGTCACACGCCCCCGCGGGATCCCACCGATTCCAAGTGCCTTATCCAGTGCCAGCGAGCCGCTCGGAATGGCAGGAATCTGGACGATTGCCTTGCCGCCGAGTTTCATAATCGAACCTTTGCCGAATTGACGCTCAATCTGGGTGATTGCGGATTCCACAGCCTTTTCTTTCTCCGTGCCCTTGGTCATAAGGCCTCCTCTTTTTAGTTAAAACCACTATTACAGCGGTTGAATTAAAATAAACGACAGGCGTTCTGGTTATTTGCGTTTATTTTCGATAAATTTCAATAAAAAACTTCAAGCAACAAACTCATTGACTGAGCTGAATGCTTGACAGAATTGAATATATGGGGCCCGACGGTTTCAAATCACTTTTGTAAACATGGACGGCATCCGCTAAAAATTCATCCGTCGCCATATCCGCATATGCTTTCATCATATCAATCAATGCATGCGGATCTGGATGCCCTTTAAATCGCCCGAGGGTTAAATGTCCTGTAAACCGTCTTTCATCTTTTGCAAACCCCAGAGTATTCAGGATGCAATCAATGGCGCCGTGCAGTTTTTCAAGCAAATCCGTCTGCCCGGAAATCCCTGTCCATAAAACCCTTGGCCGTTTGATGCCCGGGAAAACCCCTACCCCTTTGGCGCAAAGTTTTATGGGCCCGGATCCTTTGACGGCGTTGTCAATGGCCTGGCAGACCGGTCCGACCCCGCTGCCTTGAATGTCGCCCAAAAATTTAAGCGTTAAATGGATATTCTCCGGCCGACTCCATCTAACCGTTAATCCATATTTTTTTAATTCCCGCAGGAATTCAGACAACCTTGAGACAACATGATCCGGCAATTTCACTGCAATAAAAATCCGGATTTTTGCATGTCCTGAATTTTTCCCGACAAGTGGTGTTGTCTCGCTCATGGAAAAATTTTATATCCTTTGTATACTGGCTGAACGATTGTCTATGTTGCCCCGAATACCAAACAGTTGTAAGAAAGATGCTTCTTCCGCATCAGTCGCCTATGCAGAAAAGCTTCTGGCAAAGCCGGAGCGACCCCACAGGCCGGCACTTCATTTGGTCACCACCAGGATAATCTGCAGCACGACATTGCTGATTATGCCGGCGGTCACATCATCAATCACCACACCCAGACCTCCGGTAAACCTTTTTTCCAGATAATTGATAGGAAAGGGTTTTAAAATATCAAAAAACCGGAAAACAATAAAGCCGATAATCGCCATATATATATTAAACGGGATTGCCCAAAACGTGACCGCCATACCGGCAATCTCATCAATGACGATCGATCCGGGATCCTTTGCTTTCAGCAATTTTTCGGCTTTTCCGGCAATCCATATGGAAAACAGGATCAAAGGAACCAGAAAAATCCCGGACCACAATAAAGGCAAGGATGACATGAAATAATACAAAGGAATTCCAAGGACGGAACCAAACGTTCCCGGTGCAAATGGAATCAATCCGATAAAACCGCCGGTGGCAAGACCGATAAATAATTTTGAATTGTTTTTTTTCATGCACCGTATTTATAATCTGATGCACATTCTGTCAAGGCATTGTTGTGAGAGAGATCCGGTTATTTGGTCAAATTTTCAGCATGTTGACGTATTTTATCATAGACTGTTCGAATGGGGATATTCTTTTCCCGGGCAATGACTTTGCATACTTCATATTCGGGCACAATCCGGCATCGTCCGTCCGGGGCAATGACTTTCTTGGCAGAGACAGAACCATAATCGGTTTCCAGCGTCACGACTTCCCGCTCGAGCACACGTCTTTCCACATCAAAGTACCGGACTCCCAAAGACGTTGTTTCCGTCAGGATCCGGCGGATAAGGTTTTCTCTCTTACTGCTGCGGCATAATACCTGGAGCATCGTACCCGGACGGTTCTTTTTCATAAACACCGGGATCAGGTAAACATCCAGTGCCCCATCCTCGAACAGGCGCTCCATCAAAAAACCGAACACTTCCGGGTTCATGTCATCAATCGATGTTTCAATGACCGTCACCGTGTCGGACTGTGAAATCGGCTGCCCCAAAAAAATACGTAAAAGGTTGGGAATCGTTTCAAGATCCCGCGAACCGCTTCCGTAGCCGATCCTTGAAACAAGCATTTCCGGCATCTTGCCAAATGTGTCCGCCAGGGTGGCAATAATGGCAGCCCCGGTGGGGGTCACCAGTTCAAAAGGGATATCGGTTCCATATACCGGGAGATTCTTTAATATCTCAATGGTTGCGGGGGCAGGAACCGGCAGCTTACCGTGAGAACAGGTGACAAACCCATTTCCCATTGGAAGTTTTGATGCGGTAATTTTTTCGAGCCCCAGATAATCCACACAGAGGGCGGTCCCTACAATATCCACGATCGCGTCCACGCCGCCGACCTCATGAAAATGCACATGATCTTTCGGACACCCGTGAATTTTGGATTCAGCCAGCGCCAGCTTTTCAAATATTTTAAGGCTCAAGGCTTTCACCGGGCCGGATAGGTGACTGCGGTCGATCAATTGACAGATATTTTCATAATCCCGCTCTGTATGGGTTTTGACAATCACGTCGACTTTTATGGACGTAATTCCCATTTTTGATGCGGCGGTTGCGGAAAGGTCAAAATCGGTTAAAAGGTTTTTCTTAAGGGTTTCTTCCAGCCACTTAACCGGTACGCCTGAATCGATAAAAGCGCCGAGGGACATATCTCCGCTGATTCCAGAGAAACAGTCAAAATGAGCAATCATGATACCTGTGTTCCGTTTGAATAGACATCTATAATCTCAAGCAGAAATCTGACCGTTTTTACCATATCTTCCAATCGGATGGATTCACGGACACTGTGAATGTCTTTCATCCCTGTTCCGATCACCCCGGTAATAATCCCTTCGCCAAAAAAGACATTGGCATCCGACCCGCCGCCGGTTTTTTTCGTTGTTATCTGTCGGCCCAGATTTGCAGCCGCCTTCTTTGCCAGGGTCACCACCGGATGATCCTCCGGGACAAAGGTTTTGCTGAATTCCCTTTCAATATGTATATCCAGCCGCGGAAGGCCGTTTGATCCCTTTGCTTGCCTATAATCATTAACAACGTTTTCAAATGCGGCAACAATATTCCGGGTCACTGTCTCCAGTTTTACCTCATCATGACTTCGCACCTCACCTTTGATCCGAACCAGGTTCGGTACGATATTAGTGGCACCGCGGGCCTCAATAACCCCGATATTGCATGTGGTTTCCGGATCGATACGGCCTAGTTCAAGACCGGAAATCGCCCGGCTTGCCAGAAGAATGGCATTGATCCCTTTTTCAGGATCGGCGCCCGCATGCGCGTCCTTTCCATGAACCAGAATTTCAAACCGGTTTGCAGCCGGCGCCCGTGTGATAATGCATTCCATATCCGCTGTATCCAGCGCGTACCCATATTTCGAAGAAAGAAGATTAAAATCAAGATTCTTCGCGCCCAGCAAACCGATCTCTTCACAGACAGTAAACACGATCTCCAGCGGTCCGTGGGACAGGCGGTTTTCATGGAGGACCTGCAGGGTCTCAATAATAATCGCAATTGCGCTCTTATCATCCGCCCCCAGAATGGTTGTACCGTCACTTGTAAA
>JAHECJ010000188.1 GCA_024641805.1 Desulfococcus sp. | reverse complement strand
AAAGGGGCGGACTCTTCTTCGGCTATCGAACGTTTCACGGAGCGAAGGAATCAACTGACGGGAACCGACACTGCCGCCATCATTTACACTTCCGGGACTACCGGAAACCCGAAAGGGGTTGTCTTGAGCCAGGCCAACTTCAAGGCCCAGACTGACGTTCTTATCAGCACCCCTCTTCCCCAGAAACTTCTGGAAAGAAACATCCGCCTGGAAAGCCTTTGCTTTCTCCCCCTTTGCCACGTAATGGGACGGACCGCTGATTATCATTTGCAGTTGGCCTTAGGGACAACGATCAATTTTGCCGAAAGCATGAAGACCATTCAAAAAGACCTGCTTGAGGTACGGCCGAATATTCTTTTTTCCGTACCCCGGCTTTACGAAAAAGTGTATGAGGGGGTAAACCTGCATGCACAAAAGCTCACCGGATCTGACAAAAAGTGGTTTGACTGGGCAATGAAAACCGGCGATGCAGCATCAGATTATATGATCGCAGGGGAGCCCCTTCCGCCGGCTCTGGGCCTGAAATTCGCATTTGCCAACCGCCTAGTGTATCACAAAATCAGGAAAATGGTAGGATTTGACCGGTTGGTGGTGGCCGGCAGCGGCGGGGCCGCCCTTTCCAGGGAAATTACCAAATTTTTCCGCAGCATGAACATTACCATCACTGAAGGGTATGGCCTGACAGAGACAACATCCGCTATCAGCTCGAATGCGCCGGTATTCACGGAGCCCCTGCCGGATAAATGGATCTACAGAAAAGCGATGGACTGGCTCGTGGATACGATGGTGGTAATGCAAGGGAGCGGCAAAAGCCCATTCAGTACATTTAAAGGGACGCTCAAAATGATGGTTGTTTCAAAAAAGATTTCCCCCCGGTTTATCATTAAACCCGGATTTGTCGGCCGGCCCTGCAAGGATACGGAAATCAGGATCGCAGAAGACGGCGAGGTTCTGGCAAAGGGGCCGCAGATATTTCAGCGGGAAAGCGGATATTTTAAGCAGAATGCGAAAACCGAAGAAGTGTTTACCGAAGACGGATTTTTCAAGACCGGAGACATCGGGGAGATTGACGCAGACGGGTTCCTGAAAATAACCGACCGCAAGAAGGAACTCATCGTCACCTCTGGAGGGAAAAATATCGCCCCTCACCCAATCGAAATGGCTCTCAACCTTAATATGCATATTGATCAGGCATGCGTCATCGGTGATGGCCGCAACTACATTACCGCCCTGATAGTCCCGAATTTTGAACTTCTTGAAAAAATGGCCCGGGAAAAGGGGATTTCATTTAACGATACGGCTAACCTGATCGGTGCTCCTGAAGTCATCCGGTTTTTCGATGACCAGGTGGCAAAAGTCAACCAGAATCTGGCAAGGTACGAACAGATTAAAAAATACCGCCTTCTTTCAGAGCCCTTCAGCGAGGAGACCGGTGAACTTACCCCGACACAGAAGATGAAACGGAGGGTCATATTCGAAAAGCACAAGGCGGAAATCGATGCACTTTATAAATAGGCAGGTTCCCAATCTTTTTCCAATTGACGGGGCCGTCAATGAGTCGGTTCATGTCCACCTTTTCATGGGCCGGTCAGGGCTCCGGCAGATGGAATTTTAATTAACCGGCCGCAGGTCAAATTGCTTGCCAGGCGTGACCGTATAAAAGTTTCGCATCAGTTCCCCATCTTTTAAAGATGGTAATCCTTGATTTTTAATATTCAACGGCTTTGTTTTTTTAGTTAAAAATGACGGATCGATGCGGTTGCTTCTAAAAATTCTCTATCTCGGAATCGTTACCGACGGGAACAAAGACGGAGTCGTGTGGGGCAGAAACTTGGCAGCGGAAAAGCGGTTCATGAACTCCTGGTTGACGTTGAGTTCCAGGTAGGTGATCCGATCCCTGATTTTCTCCACTTCGTCCAGCGCTTGCCGGGAAGTTAAAACCATGGTCGCTCCCCCCAGGGAACTGTTGCCCAGGGACTGGTAGGAACCTTCGGGAAGATCGGGAATCATGCCGATGGTAATGGCAGACCGTGGATTGATGAAAGATCCGAAGGTGCCGGCGATATAAAATGTGGAAAGGTCCCCAAACGTAATTCCCACATACCGGACAATGGTTTCCAGAATGGTATACATGGCGGCCTTGGAGCGAACCAGGCTGTCAATATCCACCTGGCTGATGGAAAGTTCCTTGCCGGTGGCGGATTTATCTGCCGGAACCAGCTCAATCCGGCGGATGCCGTCTGAATCCTTCAGCCGGTTCCCGCATTTTGACTCGACAAACTTGCCACGGATATCCACCATGCCGGAAAGAAACAACTGGGCCATCATATCGATCATGCCGGACCCGCAAATACCTTTCGGCGGCAGGTCTTCTATGGTATGCAGATCAAAGCTGCCGGTTTCCGGATCAATGATAATCCGGTCAATCACGCCGGGTTTTGCATTCATGCCGATCTTTGACACCCCACCTTCCAGGGCCGGGCCGGCCGCACCGGCACAGGACACCAGCCAGTCTCGGTTTCCCAGAACCACTTCCGCGTTGGTGCCCACATCCACCAGAATCGAAATGTCATCCTGCTGATGGAGTCCTGAAAAAACAATTCCGGAAATCAGGTCGCCGCCGAAATAGCTGCCCACATTGGGAAATATAAAAATCCGTGCGTTATTATTTATCCGGATGCCGAGATCTTTTGCCAAAACCGTGTTAAGGGTGTTGACCACAGGGATATAGGGCTCCCGGATAATATGGTTTGGCGGCAGCCCCAGAAACAGGTGGGCCATGCTGGTATTTCCGGAAACAGCCATCAGGTAAATATCCGATAAATTCACTTCGGCGTTCCGGCAAAGCCTGGATATATTTTCATCAAGCCCAGCAACAATCAGACGATTGATTTTGTCCAGCCCCATTTCATTGCCGGCAAAATGAATGCGTTCAAGAATATCCGGACCGATAGTTATCTGGGGATTATCAAATGCGGATTCACTGATCGCCTCTCCTGTTTCCAGGTTGATCAGACGAAGCACCACCCGGGTAGTGCCCAGATCAACGGCAATACCGGCACAAATCGCTGAATCATTAATACTTTTGACGCCGACCAGCTTCCATCGGCCGCGATCCTTGAAGCAGACACACCGGACCTGATAAGCACTTTCCCTCAGCAGCCAGGGAAGATTTTTTAACAATGACAGGTCAATATCAATATAATCGGTTTTTAAAACGGATTTGAGTTCATTGATGATTCGATCGGCATCCGCTGTATTGTCATTTAAAGAGGGGGGAGCAACACTGACCTTTACCACCCAGCCGGATTTTTTTTCGGTCATCTCTCGATACTCTTCATTGCTGCCGTTTAGCGGCAATTATCCGCTCAACTTCCGCTGTAATCTCTCTCATGGCTTTACCGGCTTTTCCCTTCACCAGGATGGTGCTGGTCGTGCCGGTTAAGGGGGTCGGCTCGGGGTTGATTTCGATGACCATGGCACCGGACTGTTTTGCAATCACCGGCATAAATGCCGCCGGCTGAACCACGGCGGAGCAGCCGACCACCAGCATCAGGTCACATGTGGAAGCGGCAATCTGCGACCGGTCAAGTTCTTTGGGGGGAATCATTTCTCCGAAAAATACGCATTCGTGCCGATAGATGCCCCCGCAGCCGCATTTCGGCGGCATCTGCGACAGATCAATATCAACGGTCTGCTCCCTGCTACCGCAATCCATGCATCGCAGCCATGCGAAATTCCCATGGAATTCTACCACATCCCGGCTGCCGGCCATTTGATGAAGCCCGTCAACATTCTGGGTAATCACGGTCTTTAATATGCCGAGTTCCTCCAGGCGGGCCAATCCGAGATGGCCCGCGTTGGGTTTTGCTGAAACCAGCACATCCCGCATTTCACTGATCAACAGACGCCAAACCTTTTCCGGGTTTCGCATAAACGACTGAATATGCCCCACTTCCATGGGATCAAATTTTTCCCACAACCCGCCTTTGCCGCGAAACGGCGGGATACCGCTTTCAACGGAAATCCCCGCACCGGTCAGCGCCACCAAATGTTTGGCGGCGGCAATATGCCCAGCCACTTTTTTTATCAGATCTTCCATTCGGCAATTACTTCATTTATCGAATTTAATTGTTTTCTTAATGATGATTCGGTAAAAAGTCATATATCAATGGCAAAGAAAAATATTCAAATTCAAGGCGCGCAAATTCTGAGGAATGAGGCGTAGCTTGCTACTCCGCAGCGACGAGGAATGCAGCGCAACACAGAATTTGGATTTTTTACGAAGCCATTATTCAGACCTCAAAGCTCATATCCATGGCCACCGCAAAACATTCCATTCCGGCATTTCGCTGTTCAATGATCTGCCGGCAATGATCCACAATCCGGTCCATGTCCGCATCGGTGCGTTCACGGTTTAAATGAAAAAGGCCAAGCCGTCTGACGCCCGCCGTCATTGCCATTTCCAGCGTATCCGTATAAGCGGAGTGCCCCCACTCAATGCATTTTTTGTATTCTTCCGGTGTGTACTCGGCATCATGGAACATCAGATCCGCGTCCCGGCAAAGAGCTGCATATTCAGACGCTTGAAGGCCATTGGTGTGAGTAAATCCCAGTTCATTATCCGTTAAAAAAACAAAGGTCTTTCCGTCTTCAATAAATTTATATCCGCATCCGCCGTTGGGATGGCTCAACGAAATGGGAATTACGGTCACCGAGCCGATTTGAAATTCCGAGGGGCAGGCCTCCGTGTATGAAATTCTGGCTTTCAGGTCCGAGTAACGCACCGGAAAATGGGGGGGGCCCATCATTTTGTTGACAATTTCCTCGACAAACTTTCCCGGAAACGGGCATCGGTAGATTTGAATATCCGATTCACCATGGTAAAGCGGCTCAAAAAAAGGGAAGCCGATTAGATGATCCCAGTGGGAATGGGTAAACAGAAAATGGTATACGTTACAGTTCTTGGCAATAAGGTGGTTGCCGAGCCGACGAATGCCGGTTCCGGCATCTACAATGATCAGATCATTGCTTGCCGTCCGGATTTCAAGGCATGTCGTGTCTCCGCCGTATTTTAGATAATCCAAACCGGATACCGGGATAGACCCTCTTGATCCCCAACATGTGATATGCATGCGGCTCCTTTTATAAATGCCAAGCCGTGTGAAAAAGAAAACCGTTTTTTCCCGTTTGGCACCCGGTAAAATTCAAAACCCAAGCATCATACAACCCGGACGAACTACCCGCCGGTTAATCCACCTTCCCGAACAACGTATGCCAGACCCCGTCTTTGATCCATTTTTCGATGAGGGTGACCGGTTTTTGCGACAACTGCAATTCAATCTGAGCGGTCTCGGTCCGCAATAATCCCGACAGAATAAACCATTTCTTTTTTAAAAACCCCGGACGGACAATCAATTCCTTCATCACGTCATAATGAATATTGGCAATCAGAAGGTCCGCCTCCCAGTCCAGAAAATCCTCCGCCCGTCCGCATACAATACGGACACGGTCATCGAGATTATTCAGCGCCACATTTTTCCGGGCCG
>JAHECJ010000005.1:19010-21455 GCA_024641805.1 Desulfococcus sp. | reverse complement strand
CCCAAATCCGCAATATCTTCCCGGCTGATAATTTTGCCTTTTTGGACCGGCTCCGGCAGGTAGGGAAATCCCATCAGCGTTTTCTCGTCAGGTTTTTCCACCGGAACCGCCATGCTGGCAGTGTAGATGCCAAGCATCGAGGTGGGTGGCGGGTCGGCCTGATTATTAAGATTGGCGTTTCCTGTGACAAGAATCAGGCGATTGCCGGCTTCCCAGTCGGTCTGCAAAGCCGCGTGGAGTTCTTCCGGAGTGATGGCCGTAATCCAGGGCGCCGTGAGGTCCTTGATCTGGTCAGGGGACTGAAACACCTGGCGGGAATCCAGATCCTGCATGATTTGGCCGGCTATTTGCCGGCTTTCCCTCGTGGGCTCGGCTTTCACTGCATTGTCTATCTGCGCGGTAAACGCTTTTTTCGCCAAATCAATTTCAGATCCGGTAAACCCGTAGGCAAGGGCCTTGCGAAGGGTTTGTTCAATCAGAGTCAGGGTCTCGTGCCACTTTTCAGGAGCGCAGTCCGCACTGATATCCGCTCCTTTTATGAAGTTTAAGTAGTTTCCCGAACTGATCATGGCCTGGGTAAACGGCGTTTTCGGATCATCGATCATTTCAGCCAGCCGTTTATTGATGATGTGGTTGGCCATTGCAGAGCGGAGCTGAATCTTCTGCTGTTCAGCCGAATCCGGAGGTGGGATTTGTTCAGACATGGTTTCAATAGTAATGCTCGTATTGCCGGCTTCGGGTTCAAAATGGTAAAACGCTTTGACGCCGGAATGGTGGATGGTACCGGGGTCCGGATATCCTGATTCCGGCGTCCTTGCAGTAATATCACTGAATTTATGTAAAATTAACGCTTCTGCGGCCGGGATGTCAAAATCACCCACCAGAATCAGCATCATCCTTTCCGGACGATACCAGGTATCGTAAAAAGCCTTGAGCTGTTTACGGTCGGCATTTTTGATGACTTCTTCCGTGCCGATGGGAAGGCGGTCGGAAAGCAGGGCGTCCGGAAGCTCGAACTTGAATGTTGCCTCAAATGTCCGGAAGCCAACAGAGTCCCGGGTCCTTTTTTCAGCCAGGATAATCGGCCGTTCCTTTTCCACTTCTTTTTCCAGAATCAGGGCGCCGGATGCATAGTCTTTCATAACCATAAGGCCGCCCGCCAGGCTGTCCGAGTCCCCGTTTGGTAAATCAATATCGTATACAGTGCTGTAAAACCCGGTGTGCGCATTGGCATCCGGGCCGAATTGCATTCCGATGCTCTGAAAATATTTAACCAGTTCCCCGGGGGCGAAATTTTCAGATCCGTTGAACAGCATATGTTCCAGGAAATGTGCAAGACCGCGCTCATTTTCCTTTTCATCCATGGATCCCGCCTGAATGAAAAGGTGCATGCTGACCCGGTTTTCCGGACGGCTGTTTTTCATTAGAATGTATCGGAATCCATTGGGGAGTTTTTTGAAAATAACGTTCGGGTCCGGTTTCAGATCGCTGAAATCCTGGGCCCAATAAAGGGTGGGGTTGAAAATTGTCTCGACGGGATCAATGGGCGGAATATGTATCTGCGCATTGGTCGTTGTCACCGGGGATGGATTTTGGGAAAAATAGCTGCATCCGGAGATGATGAAAAGCAGAAAGGCAAGGAACAATAATTTGTGAAAAGAATTCAATTTCATTCGGGTTCTATCCTGCATGGGTGATTTTAGGAAATTATTATGTCACTGCGATCAAACGGGTTGATTTTTAGTGCTTTCTCGTCGGTCAGGAAAATAAACCGCGGTTGTCTGAAATCGATTCATGTTATGTTTTCAGGCAGCGTAAGGTAATAAAATAAATTGGATTTATGAAATGTCAAAAAATGAACTAATATAACCGGATTGAAAAGTCAACGCATGGTTTGATAACCGGATTTTGCCTTGATGTTCCGTCAACCCTATGGTAAATACCGGCACAAATGGTGACGCATGTGTCGGCAGACACATTCTATAATTCTGATAACTATATAAAAATGAATAATTGGCAGGATAATGTCGGCTGAACTTCCCATATTGATTTTCGGTTTTATTGTTGGTTTCTATATGGCCTGGAATATCGGTGCAAATGATGTCGCCAATTCCATGGCATCGTCAGTCGGTGCAAAGGCCATCACAATGCGGCAGGCGATTTTAATCGCCGGTATTTTGAATATTATCGGCGCGACGTTTATCGGCGCCAGTGTCACCAACACGATCCGTAAGGGGATAATTTCAACCGAGGTGCTCAGTGATCCCCATATGGCTTTAATCGGGGCGCTTTCGGCGCTTCTGGCAGCTGCCTTATGGGTTTCGTTCGCCACCTGGAAATCGTTGCCGGTGTCGACAACCCATTCCATTGTCGGCGCCATGATTGGATTCGGGCTGATTGCCGGCGGTTTTTCAGCAGTCAACTGGGGAAAGCTGGGGGCCGTCG
>JAHECJ010000005.1:0-19000 GCA_024641805.1 Desulfococcus sp. | reverse complement strand
CCGTCGTATTGAGCTGGATCATTTCTCCGGTATTCAGTCTGTTCATCTCCTTCGTCATGTTTAAAATTATTGTAAAATTCATATTGCAACGATCCCGGTCGTTTGAAGCCGCATTGAAACTCTCACCGGTATTTATCGGAGTAGCCGTTTTTGTTTGTGCCATGTCGTTTCTTTTTAAAACCCCTCTGGGGAAATCGGTTGAGATGTCAACCCATGAGGCATCAGCGATTTCACTGATCATTGCCGTGGTGCTCGGATATGCCGGTAAATATTTTATTTTAAGGCTGCTTCATTCAAAAAAAGATGGCGACGCGGAAGATATCTTCAAGCGGATACA
This sequence comes from Desulfococcus sp., assembly GCA_024641805.1. GTDB lineage: Bacteria > Desulfobacterota > Desulfobacteria > Desulfobacterales > Desulfosalsimonadaceae > SURF-3. The sequence goes on along the minus strand of JAHECJ010000005.1, from coordinate 18,663 downwards.
GATCGGAACTGCCTGTTATGTGGCCCTGGCGCAGGGAGCCAATGATGTGGCCAATGCCATCGGCCCCCTGGCGGTGATATATTTTCTGGTTAAAACCGGAACGGTGGGCGCGACGGTACCGGTGCCCATGTTTTTATTGCTTTTTGGTGGCGTGGGGATTGCTGCCGGCATCGCCATGGGCGGTGCCCGGGTGATCAAAACCGTTGGGGAGAGAATTACCACCCTGAGCAATACTCGCGGGTTTGCCGTAGAATTTTCAACGGCAACCACTGTGCTTGTGGCTTCGAAAATGGGGCTTCCGGTTTCCACCACCCATGCCGCGATTGGCGGTGTAATGGGAGTAGGGCTTGCCAGGGGACTTGAGGCGGTTAATTTTAGTATCATTTTTAAAATTATGTTATACTGGGTGCTCACTGTTCCCGTGGCAGCGGCAACCTGCATGATTCTGTTTAAAATTCTCGAGGTTATTTTTTAAAGGAGGCGTCAAATGCGTATACCGTTCTCTTCAATATTTATTACTTCACCGTTTGATGCATTACAGGAGCATGCGGAGAAAGTGAAGGAATGTTCATGGGCGTTTCAGCAGGCCATGGAATGTTATGCATCAAGCCGATGTGATACGTTTGAAGAACTCAGGCAGGATGTTTCCCGGTTTGAGAACGAAGCGGATGCGATCAAGCGGCGTATCCGCGGGCATCTGCCGAAGGGCGTGATGATGCCGGTGGAAAAATTCCAGTTATTCAGGTACTTGCGGGAGCAGGACAGCGTGCTGGATTCGGTCAAGTCGTCAATCAACTGGCTCTCCTTCCGGCCGGAAGCCGGGATTCCCGAATATGCCGAAAAGGATTTTTTCCTGTTAATCGATGCGGTGATCGAACCCATCGAAGAATTGACGATTATGGTTTCGGAAGCAAGGATCTATTTTAAGAATTTTTCCGAAAAGCAACGGCAGAAAGTCAAAGAAATTATCGCCAACCTGCGTCAGATGGAACATGAAGCGGATAAGCTGGAATATGCGCTGAAAAAAAAGATCTTTAAAAATGAGAAAGACCCCATTACCTTGATGCATCTGGTCAAACTCACGGAAACCATCGGGAATATCGCGGACCACGCCGAGAATACGGCGGATATGATGCGGGCGATGCTGGCAAAATAAACGGTCGGGAGGGGAAAGGGCCTTTAGAGTTTAAAGGCCCATTTAATATACACAAAAAAGATCGTCCAGGACAAAATGCAGATAATATAGGATATCCAGTTAACCCCTTTTTTGGCCTTGCCGTGTTTGTCCACGTTGCCGACTTTCGAATGACAGGAAAAGCATTCTTTGGCATCCAGGGGCAGGGTGACAAAACATTCCGGACATCGTTTGACGATGATCTCATATTCGTCAACCTTATCTTTCTTTTTCTTCTTCTTTTCTTTTTTTATCTCGCCCATCTGACCTTTTTCGGTGTGTCCGTATGATTGGTTGTTTGGTTTACATTTGCAACGGGCGGTTTTTAAATATTTTTAGTAACTGATCAATATCATTAATTAGTGTTTTTGTAAAAGGTTTTAGTTGCAGCGGCTGCCCTGAAGTTCTCTCTCACATTTGTTCTATAAAAAATAGGTTTAAATTCAATTATTTATTAAATCCTTGGAGATCGTTATCTCACTGGTGGCGCGCAGGTTGGCCAGCCATGAATTGTAAAGTTCGCTTTTTTTCCGGGATAACATCCGGCTCTCGATGTTGCTTTTTGCAACATTAAAGCCCACAGCGAGCGGCAGTTTTCTGCCTTTTAATTCGATGACATACAATCCGGTTTCCCCCTGGACGATGGTTTCTGGGAGCGGATTGTTTTTCGTCAGGTTAAATGCGGCCGCCATGAATTTTTTGTCATTGCCGATTTCAGGAATGGTTGAGGTGTTCCGGTTTATCTCACCGGTTGATTGGATTTTGATTGATGCATCCCCTTCCGCTGCAGCGGCCATCGATCCGTCTGCCTTTGCTTTTTCCAGGAATTTTTTGGCCGCTTCTTCTGCCATTGTTTTCTGTTGCGCCTTTCTCGTGTCTTCAGCGACTTTGTCCCTTACCGCATCAAATTCGGGAATTTTTTCCGGTTCTTGGCTGGTGACCTGGATCAGGTAATATGAATCGCCGATTTCCGTAATATCGCTGAGTTCCATCAGCGGCAGCTTGAACGCGGTCCCCGAAAATGCTGGCGCATCCTGGATATCTTTCGGACCTTCTTTCATTGTAAAAAAGTCGGTAGTGACCAGTGCAAGCCCCCTGTCTTTGGCGTTTTTGACGAATTCTTCTCCGTCAAAGGTAACGTCATACAGCGATAGTGCAGCATCGTAGGCTAAATTTTTTGTTTTCCGGTCCGTCATTTCCTCTTTGATTTTCGGGGTGGCCGCTTCCAGAGACATGGTTGACGCTGGATTGTGCGCTTCCACTTTGATAATGTGCCATCCGAACTGGGTTTTGACCGGTTCGCTGATAGCGCCGACTGCCATTGCAAAAGCCGCATCGGCAAACGGTTTGACCATGTCTTCCCGTTTGAACTCGCCGAGCTGTCCGCCGTTATCTTTGGAAGGACCTTCGGAATAGGTCTTTGCCAGTTCGGCGAAATCTTCTCCGGATTTTGCCTTTTCCATGACGTCCACAGCTTTCAGTCTTGCAACTTCGACCGTCTTCTCATCCGCATTTTCTGCAACTTTGAACAGGATATGGCGGGCTGAAACGGTTTCGGGCAACATGAACTCATTTTCGTTTTCAGTGTAATATTGCTGAATTTCATCGGCGGTGACATTTGCTTCGGCCTTGTATGATTCCGGATCGAATTTCACATACCGGGCCTGGACCATCGGTTCTGTTTTGTATTCTTCCTTGTGGTCGTTATAATATGCTTCGAGCATCTGGTCGGTTATTTCGACGTCTTTATAGGCTTCAGGCTTGAAAATCACGTAGTTGATATCAATCGCCGTATTCTCCCAATTATACCATTCCATGGATTCGGAATCTGATACCTTGGCATTGTTTGTAATCAGTGAGCGCAGCCGAGCCATTAAAACAGCATCCTTTTGCATGGCTTCGAATGATTCCGGAGTTAACCGGTTCTGTGCGAGGAGGATTTTGTAGCGTTGTTTGTCAAACATGCCGTTCTTCTGAAAAGCGGGGATTTGGGCAATGGATTCCGCAAGTTCGCTGTCCGGGACAATCAAACCGTTTTTTTCAGCTGCCTGGCGCAACAGGGTGGTGTCAATCAATCCATCCAGGGCCTGCTGTTTGACATTGAGCATTTTAATCATGTCATCGTTTAAACTGTTCCCGAACTGGGCCCGAAGATTCTCAAGGACATTATAATAGGCCTGTTGATACGCATTGATGGTAATCACATCGCCATTGACCTTTGCCACTTGTGAAGCCCGTCTGGCATTGAATGACCCGGCTCCCATAAAGATAAACGCCACAACAATAATTCCCAGAAGGACTTTGATGATCCAGGAACCGGCATTTTCTCGCATCGCATTCAGCATTGAATTCCCCTTTGAAATCTGAGATATGGTTTGGTAATCAGAAAAAAATTTAATTTTTCCGAAAGGTTAGATTCATTATTGAAGATAATATATTTCAACAAGTGGTATGTTTTTATTATTAAGTGCTTAACTTGTCAATAAAATATCATTGATATGATGCCATTTATCGGCATATAATCAGCATTAAATAAAAGATTTGAGGTCCATACAAGTAGTTTTGATAAAATTTATATTGACAGGGAAATTTCATTTTATTAGTTTGTGTCTCGATTGCAAGGGGCTGTAGCTCAGCTGGGAGAGCGCATGACTGGCAGTCATGAGGCCAGGGGTTCGATCCCCCTCAGCTCCACCATACAACAAATCAAAAGCAAGGGGTTTTAAAACGCCAACCCCTTGCTTTTTTTGTTTGCGCCTTCCGTAGTTGATTGCTTCCCGGTGATCCCAAACGAGTTCCCGAGTACTGGGCCTATTAACGTTCAGGTAAAAGTTTTTATTGAGATATAGTAAATAAAAACAGTGCATTGAATGGGGGAAAATCAGCATGAAATTAAAGGGTTCTATCTTCGGATATTTTGAGTATTCACGCTTGTGATAAATCAATCTATATAGTATTATATTTATTCGTGATGTGCTCTCGGTCTGGATTTGATTTTATTGTCAATGGTTAAGTTCCGGGTGTTTTACGCCCGATTCATTTAACACAATGCATGTTTGGAGAAAAGATGTGAAGCCGATCAGATATTTGTATTTTCTTGTTTTCATCGCAGCCCTCTTAATCAACGGGTGCATGTTTCCCACGATCAAATTATTTACGGACGCATCCGATCCGCTACGGGAGTTTGTTCTTGAAGGGGATGAAAAAGAAAAGGTCCTGGTGATACCTGTGTACGGAATCATTTCCGATATTCCTCAAAAAGGGGTAATCCTGACAGAGCCCAGCATGGTTCAGGATATTATTTCCCAGTTGAGGCTGGCGGAGGCAGACAAGGACGTTAAAGCGGTTTTGTTTAAAATCGATTCCCCCGGCGGATCGGTGACTGCCAGTGATATCCTTTATCATGAAATCAAATCGTTCAAGGATCGGACCGGCGTTAAGGTGACCGCCGTGATCATGAACGTTGCCGCTTCCGGGGGATATTACATGGCGCTTCCGGCGGATTTTATCATGGCGCATCCTACATCGGTCACCGGGTCCGTAGGAGTGATTTTTCTGCAGCCCAAATTTTATGAGTTGATGGATAAAATCGGCGTGGGGGTCTCGGCGAATACGTCCGGAGAAAACAAGGACATGGGATCGCCTTTTCGCAAGGCAACCGATAAGGAAGAAAAAATTTTTCAAAGCCTGACGGATTCTCTTGGAAAACGGTTTGTGGATCTGGTTGTCGAAAACCGGGGAATCGGGGCGGAAGCGGTTAAAGATGTTTCCACGGCACGCATATATCTTGCCTCCGAAGCGTTGGCGCTTGGATTAATCGATGAAATCGGATATATTGAGGAGGGGGTTTCGCGGACTAAGGAGATTGCCGGACTGGATAAAGACAGCCGGGTGATTGTATATCGCCGCGTTGAGTACCCGGACGATAATCTGTATAATACCCAGTCAAGATATGGTGATATGAAAAATGCTTTGATCGATCTGGGACTTCCGGATACGAGTATTTTGAACCGTGCAGGATTTTATTATCTCTGGCCTTCAGGGATTGACGGGAATTAACGAATATGCGTTGAATAACAGGCTCAGCAGCATGTAAATAGCTGGTGGAGACGACTCTCATGTGCTGAGTGATACTAATTTGAGAAAACGGCTGGCATTTCCTGGCTGCCGTATTTGCGCCGACAATCCGGGTCTGGGTGTGAAGTTGTTTATGAGTGTTTGGGTTTTCTGATGAATCAGAAAATAGACGATATAGTTACGGTTATACATGGATTTTTGCAAACCGCCGGGTTGGATGTTTCGAAACGAAAGGGGGGCATCCGTGTAAAATCAGGTTCCGGATATCCTGTTGATATATTTTCATTAACAAGCAGTCCGGACGATATTCGCGCAAGGATAAAAACCGATGAGTCGGACCCGCTCAGGAGACAGGCTTATGTTAAATCGACTCAGAATTCGCTTTCCGCAGCATTAAAGGGGATTGCCCGTGTGGGTTCATTTCGCATGTCCCTGGCAACCGGCGGCGTGTATGTCTATAATTCGGTTCTGGAAATGACGGAGGAATATTGTGACGATGAGCCGATTGAAATCTGTGAAGATGCCATCGAAATAGTTGATGGCGGCGACTCGGACGCTGATGGTACATTTGTGCTTGAATTCGATTTTGATGTGAACCCCGATACCCGGCTGAAAATAGTCAAGTCGCTGGCGGAAGAGGCAATCGAGAAGCTGGAGACGGTGGATGCGAAAATACTGCGCCAGACCCTGGATATGATGAACCTGAAAAGGTCAAGCGCTATCCGGCTGGCAGTGACCAGAATATTCCGTTCCGCAACGGAAGTAGCGGAACTGGAAAAAGCAATTCATAGTGAAGCACAAAAAATTGTATCACCGGAAGACCGGATGGAACTTCAGGCAGTGAAGGAATTAAGCGCCAACGGATTTCTGGATCCGGTTGTGGACCTGCTGTGGCAGGAAGTCTTTAATGGTGAGTATTAATGTCGCATCGCTGACGAGATATTAGAAAACGGCGTGAGAGGCTATTTGAATTGAACCATACATTTGAAGACAAATTCGCAATTATCAGGGAAAGCTTTAAGGCTGGGGGTGCTGATTTTCTGGATGTGTCCGGATCTTTGCGTGTTGATTTTAAATCCGGCCACGAGGTGTATATCTACGGAGAAACCTATGATAATGCCATCACCGCCCGTTTTGAAACCAAAGAGAATGATCCTGAAAAACGGCGGCAGGAGGCAGAAAAACTGCGGGAAGTTATTGTCAGAGAGATCGTTTTCGCTGATATCAGTCAATTCCAGGAAGCACAATCGTTTAATAAACGGTTTGTTTATAAGGCGCGCGTGGACATTGACGAGTCGGTTTTTTTCCATGAAACCATTGTCATCGGAGACAGCAAAACAGATCACAGCGATTTTTTTGTTGTTCAGGAAGAGGAACAAGAGCGTTTATCGGATTTGTTTGAACCAGAAACGCAAGAAACCGATGCCCTGTCCGTGGTTGAAAAAGCCGTTGCGCAGCTCGAGACCGTTGATGCGAAAATGCTGCGGCAGAGTTTGGATATGATGAACCTGAAACGATCAAGTAATGTGAGAATTGCACTAAACCGGATTTTCAGGAGTGCGGCAGATGCAGAGGAACTGAAGCTCGCCATTCAAAGCGAAGCATCAAAACTGACTTCCCAAAATGACCTTGAAGATCTCCGCATCATTAAAACAATCCACACCGACGGATTTCTGGAGCCGGTAATCAGTTTACTTCATGAGGAAGTCTTTGCTAAACAATCCGGCAGCTGATCACGGATTTCTCACGGGCCGGACAACCCCGCATTCCAAAGCGTTCTTTTTGGCGGTTTCCCAATGGATGGAATCCTCGGAAGAGAATGTCGTTACCTGAATCTGCCAGCCATCAGAATAACCGGAGTAACTTTCAGACGTCCAGTAACTGGTTTTCCCGGTTGCCGGAAAAGCAGGGTCTGTTTTATATATCTCAGCCAGCTCTTGCGGTGTCGGGAGTCGCCAGTCCGAAAAACCTCCGGTGGTCAGCACTTCGGTATAGCTTTTTCCTTCCTCGTATGTAAAGCAGACGCCGGGCTTAATGATGGTGGAGTCGAGCATGCACCACATGAGTCCGGTTTTGGTGTCCACAATCACCCCTTCAGGTTTTTCAACAAACCGGCCTTTGGTTTTGGCAAATTGAAGCCGCAGGTTATATGCAGCCTGATTCGAATTCTGGACGGACATCAATCCGTTCAGACGGTCGATGTTTTTATTGATTTTTTCCGTGATGGATGTTTTCGGATACGCGGCCAGATAATCCTTAAATATCTGAATAGCGGCCTTATAATCGGTTCCCAGTCTATTCACTTTGTCGACCAGCGCGTCATAGATTTTTTCATTCCGGATATTTTCCTGGTATTTGGGGATCAGCTGTTTAAGCTGATCGCTATGACTGTTGTCATAGATATCTATGTAGCTTTGGCACAACCGGGCGCAATCCTCCCATTGTTCCGATTGTTCATAACTTGCCAGTGTTTTGCTCACATAGATGAAATATTCATCGCTCATTTTATCGATTAACGCCTGCACCTCGGCCTTGTTTTTCCCGTTTGGATGGGTTGTGAGATATTTTTTATAGATTTCGATTTTCTGATCCGCGTCCCCTTTGAGCGATACGGCGGAGAGTTCTTCAAAATCTCTTTTCTCGATGAGCTCGGACACATTTTTGATCCGCTGACTGATAATTTTTTTATTTTCCGGTTCACTTGTTTTTTCAAGAGCTTGATTTAAAAGCGTGAAGCCTTCATCAAGCTTTTGGGCCTGGACAAGCTGATCAGCCTGCTGCAGAATTTTGCCAAATTCTGTGGAGTTGATCTGAAGCTCGATTTGACTGATTCGGTTCCGCGCGTCCGCGGCATATTCGCTGTTTGCGTTTGTTGTTACATATTTTTTTAACAGGAGGAGTTTCTGGTCCGGCGCGCGCTCTGCGTCCACTTTTTTGATTAAATCCTGATATTCGGATTCAATCACATTCCGGTGGTGTATCTTTGAAAATGCCATAAAGCCGGCAACGATAATCAACACCAACAGGACGGATGCGGCGGCGATCATCAGGCGGAACCGCTTTTTTTCGGGTTTTTTCTCGATGCGGTATTTTTTATTCTGGCAGTAAGTCTGGATGTAGCTGGAAGCCTCATCCTTGTCCATGCCGTATTCCATGGCTTTATTTATCAGCGCATCGAAATATTCGTGACGGATTTTTTTGTTTATTGCCGCTATATTAATATCCGAATCCAGTGCCGCAAGTTTGGCCCGCGCCAGGCTGACGTCATATGCGATCCGGGTCTCATTGGTTTTAAATATGGTCTGGCATTGACCGGCAAGGGTGACGCTGGCTGTCAGGACCGCATCTTTTTTACCGATGGTTGCCAGCTCTTTCTTTTTCTTGCCGGCTTTTTCCTGGAGTTGCTTTAGCTCACAAGTTTCCGCCAGGCCAAGAAAGTTGTAAAGGGATGTTTTGCCCACAACTTTCAGGTTGTCGGTAATGGCTTTTTCGATGGATTTATCAAGGGGCTGGATTTTGAGATGATCTATATCTTTGTCGTCTTTTACAATGGGACAGCGGATGCGGTTTCGGATTTCTTCCGGAGTCATTCCATTTTTTTTCGCAATTTTGATGACCTCATCCTCGGAGATATATCCTTTTCCCATCCGGAGGTTGATGAACTGGTCAACGCGTACGTACTTTGCATTTTTTTTTGAAGCAATCCGTTCGTTAATGTCACCTTGTGAAAGACCGTGAATTTCGGCAAGCCGAATAATATCCTCTTTGGAGATATACCCTTTCCCCATGAGGATATCGATATGACTGTCGATTTCGGAAATTTTATTTTCCCTGCCGCTTTCTATGAACTCGGCGGCGGCCAGGGCTTCTTCTGCCCTGAGTTTGTCGTCCTGCATGACAAACTGGATATCCGGAATCATGTTGATATATTTTTGTATCTGGAGACCTTTGGTCGGGTGGTTGCGGAGACGGCTCCACTCGATTTTTTTGTTCTGGATGGCTTTTTCGATGACTTCACGATCGTTTTCCGGGGGATCGACGGATAATTCTAGAATAATATAATAATTTTCTCGCTGCATAGGGTAGTGCTCAAATTTAATTTTTAAGTTTCACTGTAATCATTTTAACCGGACTTTATGTTTTACAAATGGTTACTTTAATTCAAGGAGAGGTGCTTTTTCAAGCCAATATCCGGGTCGGAAACCAAAAAATAAAACACGTGATTAAAACCGAAGGGGGCCGGATGAAACTGAAAACATTGTGAATAAAAGTTAATGGACGACCAGGTTTTGGGACCTGGCCTTGGCCCTTTCCAAATCTTCCCCCTGGATCACAGACGCGGTATCCACCATTACATCAATCTGGCGGGCAGCCGTTTTTTCCATGGCCGTAATATGCAGCCGGCCTTCTTCATTTAAGGTAAATGTTATTTCAATGGGCAGGTCGGCCGGAAGATTTGGCGGCAGATTTAATACAGCGGTCTTAATTTCGACTGCATGGTCCAGCGGTATTTCCACGCGGCTGGTTTCGCTTTCCATTATACGGATTAAAACGGTTTTCTGGTCTTGGACCGCAGTGTAGAAATTCTTTTTCAGGGAGATGGGAACCGTTGTGTTGCGTAAAACAATATTGAATACAATTTCATCGTCCTGGGGAGTGTGAGCGACAACGCCAAAGCTTTTACTGGTTACGTTTTTGACCTTGAGCATTGACCGTTCAATGCTCGGCAGGGTATAGCCCGTTGCATCCGCAACTTCCTGTGCCGCCTCCTTAAAATCCTGGGCAGAAAGTTCATTACTTTCGATCATTACCGAAATATCATCAATCTGTTCAATGGGTTTATTTGTTTTCTGAGAAAGCCGTTGAATCAGACCGTCGTTAAGTCCCAGCTTCCATCCATATATCGCTGCGCCTTTAGCCACCGCCTCGTCAGGATCATATACTTTCGGGTTGACGGAAAACGTTTCTTCAATCCGGGCTTTGATTTGGGGCATCCGGGTGGCGCCGCCGACCAGAATGAATTCATCAAAACTTTTATAGCCTTTGTTCTTGGCTTCTTCGAGCATTTCTTTTGTGAAGTCAATGGTCCTTTCCATCAAATCTTCGGTGATTTCTTCAAATTTTTCACGGGAGATAACCATTTTGACGCGCTCGCCCCCGTGCGTAACAGAGATCGGCGTTTTGGGGCGCTGGCTGAGTATTTTTTTCGCCTTTTCCGCAGAAAGCTGCAGATCCTGCCAGGTGTCAGGGTCATCGAGGATGTCTTCATCCGTCCCGGTCTCGCTCTGAAATAGTTCGACCATGTGCGCAACAATCCGGTCATCCCAGTCTTTTCCGCCCAGGTTGTGGTCACCACCGGTGCAGATGACTTCAACGGAATCTTTTCGGATGTCGATCATGGTAATATCGAATGTCCCGCCGCCCAGGTCATAAACCAACACCACCCGTTCATCGTTTGAATCCAGCGACCCATAAGCAATTGCGGCCGCAGTGGGTTCATTAATAATATGCCTGACGTTAAAGCCGGCGATTTCTCCGGCTTTACGTGTCGCTTCCCGTTCATTGATGCCGAAATACGCTGGGCAGGTGATTACTACATCCGTGACCTTCTCGCCGAGAAACTGTTCAGCGTCCTGTGCGAGCTTTTTTAATATATAGGCGGATATCTCTTCGGCCCGGTATTCCTCGGAGTTATGCAGGAAAAGAAAATTGGGCTCGCCCATGGAGCGCTTGACAAAACTGACCACTTCATTAGGGTAGAGTTTTGAACTTTCTTTGGCCACATCGCCGACAACAATGCTTTCGTCATCAAAAAAAACAACAGAAGGCGTCACTCTTTCGTTCTCGGCGTTCGGTATGATGACGGCCTTGCCGTACTCATCAACATAGGCAATGGATGAATAGGTTGTCCCGAGGTCAATTCCAAAAATCCGTTTTGTTTGCTCCGCCATTAGTTATCGTTATCCTCCACAGTTGACTCCGTCTGATAGATATAAGCACAGACCATTTCAGGACGGATGACTTTTCCATCCCATTCGTAACCCGGCCTTAGCCGCTCGGCAATTGTCTTGTCCTTTTCCGGATCAGCCGTTTCAATTCTGCTCAGTATCCGCTGACGGGAAAGGTCGACCGTATCGCCCTTGCAGGTAAAAGGAACAACGCCTTCCCATGAAAAAAGATCCTCCAGGTCGGAGGCGATATTATCAATATATTTTAAAAGTTTTTCTTCTGTTTCATCAGAGCCGGCCTGGTGTTTGTGGTGAGAAGAAAATTTTCGAATGTCATCCACAATTTTAATGATATCCATGATGATGCGGTGCAGATATTTTTTAACCAGACCGTCCCGGTACTCCTGAAGCGATTGGTGCAGGTCATTGATGATTTTGTTTTTGTGTTCATCATATTTCAGTTTGCTTTCAAATGCTTGCGAAAGACTTTGCAGTTGTACTTTTATTTCATCAAAAGGGGAGGGCGTGGAAGTCTTTTCGTCGAAAAAATCTTCTTCGGTGTCCTTTTCTGATTCTATTGTTTCCTGATCTGGATCCAAGTCCGTTGCGGTATCTGGTTCAGTATCGGGTTCAGTTCGCGACTCAGTATCCGGCTCAGTGTCAGGGGCTTCACTCCCTTCGAGGGAACCCAGTGTTTCTTCAATAGATATGCCTATTTCAAAAGTATCATCAAAATCTTCATGATCGTTTAGATCATCTTCATAGCTTTTGTTGTCTTCATCCATGATCTACCTATCTCATTGGAGTTAATTTTGTTGGCGGCCATTGAATTATTAATTATTACGATGCATTAAAGGAAAATCAGCCTTTTTTGTCAAGTAAAATCTTGTCTTCTATGCAATATTTGCCGTTTAACGTCAATTATTTAGTAATGTTTTAAGAATGACATCGCCTCAAAAGTTTTCATGTTGATGTTTTTAAAAAGTCAATCGCTTGGGTCACGGGTTTTTTTCGGCGAGAGAATCAGCCACCGTTTTTTTCAGCCACTTAGCCCATGAATTTATCCCTTCGCCTGTCCTGCATGATACTTTAAAAATTTCAATATCCGGATTCAGTTTTCTGACCCGCTTTTCCATCAGGTCGACATTAAAGTCCGAAAGGGAGAGGTAATCCATCTTGTTCACAATAAGTGCATGACATTTGGAGAACATCAGGGGGTATTTGAGCGGTTTGTCATCGCCTTCCGGGATGCTCAATATCATGATATCAATGGTGGCGCCGGTATCAAACTCCGCCGGACAGACCAGGTTGCCGACATTTTCAATAAAAATTAAATCCAGGGAATCCGTGTCAAGGGCTTCAAGGCCTTTTTTGACCATTGAAACGTCCAGATGACAGAAACCGCCGGTCCTCAACTGGATACTCTGGATGCCGGTTTCGGCAATTTTCTCCGCATCAACGATGGAATCGATGTCCGCTTCAATAACAGATATTCTCAAATCGTTCTTAAGCGCCGTAATAGTCTGAAGCAGGAGGCTTGTCTTGCCCGCGCCGGGGGATGCCATCAGATTGACCATAAATGTTTTTTCTTTTTTTAGGCGTTCCCTTAATTCCGCCGCCGCCGCATCATTGTCGGCAAGGATGTCTTCCTTGACCTCGATGAGTTTAATATCGCCCATTATTCTGCCTCCATTTCTTTAATGTAATATTCCCTGCCGGACTCGATGGAAAAATTTCCTGTTGCGGAACATTTTGGGCAGGTTGTGTCGCCCAACTGGTCTTTTCGGATTGTAATGGATTCGGCACACTGTCCGCATTTTAAGACAATCGGGACTCTTTCGATTTTTAACACCGCGCCGCCGGCAACCGTATCTTTGCTCAGATAATCAAAGTACTGCTGGATCCATTCACTCTCGAGGTCGCTAAGTTCACCGACTTTCAAGGTGATGGACACAATTTTGCGGACATGATTCTTTTCCGCGTGTTTGAGCACAATATCGAGGACGCGTTCTGTCACCGGTAACTCATGCATGAAGTCTTAATCCTTATTTAACCCTTAACTCAGGTAAACGTATCTTTTTTCGTCAAGGCACTCTGCGTTTATCAAAATAAATTAATATCGAGAGACTTAGCCTACTATTGTAGCTTTTTTATCGTCAATTGGCAAATTTATCTTTTGAAATCTTAAGTAAAAAATGAATCGTCGGATCCTTTCAACCGGTCATTCATTTCTTTTCATTATTCTCGGTTCCCCGTCTGTTTGTCTTAGCAGAAACAGGCCGGGAATTTCTCCATTCTTCAATTAAGTCGATGCCGGCAAAAAAATCGGGTTGACATACGATTTTTCATCGATATAATTAATTGAACGATCAGTTAATTATTTTTATTGTATCGTATTTTAACTTTCCAAATTAATAAGGAATAAATAAATGATTTCGAAAGAGGAAATTATACGAAAAGCAGAAGAGTTCGGGTTTGAGGATGTGGGGTTCACATCAGCGGAACCGTTTGAAACCCATCAAAAATTTTTAGCGGATCGGCAGGAGGAATACGGCTGGGCAGAGCATGTGGGTTTGGAACTGATGAAGGGCACGGACCCGAAAGCTATCATGAAGGATGCGGAAACGGTCATTGTCCTCATGGAAGTATATTTCCGCCAGGCGTATCCCCGGCACATGGAAGGGCATTTCGGGCGGTGTTATTTAGATGATGACCGGGTGACAAAAGACGGGCTGACCCAGAGGATCAAGGCGTTCCGGAATTTTTTGCGCGATAACGGCATTGACTCAAAGGTACCGTTTAACCTCCCCCACCGGGTGGCTGCTGCCCGAGCGGGAATGGGGACGTTTGGAAAGAACTGCCTGTTTTATTCCAATAAGGTCGCCCGGCAAAGTTCCTGGGTACTTCCCATCGCTGTGGTTATCAACCGGAAACTGGATCCCGGAACGCCCACCCTTGAAATGGGATGTCCGGACTGGTGTCGGAACACCTGTATTGCCGCCTGCCCGACCCGAGCATTGAAAGGGAACGGCACTATTGATCCCCGGAAGTGTATTTCCTATTTGACTTATTTCGGTCAGGATCTGACACCAAAGGAACTGCGGGAACCCATGGGAATTTATATTTACGGGTGTGATCGGTGCCAGAATGTCTGCCCCAGAAATGCCCCCTGGCTGGCCGCTGATCTCAAGGTCAATAAACAGGTCGCGGCCAAGGCAGCGGCATTTGATCTTGCCTACCTGTTGCATATGGATGTGCCGTATTTTGAGTCAAAAATATGGCCCCATATGTTTTACATGTCGTCAGGCGATCTGTGGCGGTGGAAAATGAACGTGGCCCGGGCCATGGGCAATACACGCGATCCCTTATATACCGATGACCTGATTCGCGCATTTGGGGAAAATAACGATGAGCGGGTCTGCGCCATGTGCGCGTGGGCGCTCGGCAGAATCGGTCGCAACAAAGCCAAAAAAGCCCTGGAAGGTTTTTTGACGATAAGTGCCGGGTCAGTCCGGGAAGAGGTCAAAGCCGCTCTGGACTTATTTATTGAATAGTTTTTTTCTCTGAACGTCCAACATCCAGATAAAGAATTATGTGAAAGAATGAAAAAAAGATTAAACGCAGACATACAAAAACCGAAAATAGTAAAGCATTTTTATAAAACCATTCTTGCGGAGGGTTTTGAGGGCGCATCCATTGCCAAGGTGGCAAAGCGCATGAAAATCCATCCCAGTCTGATCCTCCATTATTTCGGGAATAAAGAGAATTTGACCCTTGCGCTGGTGGACTTTGTCATTGATGCGTATGGTAGTCTGCTGAAAAAGTTTAAATCACAGGATGGTGCGCCGGAAGATCGGCTAATGAAACTGCTCGAAGCCATCTGGAGTCGGGAATATTATGAGAAGATCAATGTGGCCGGTTCTTTTGCCGTTCTTGCAGTGAGTTTTCGGAATGAAAAAATTCACGGCAAAATCAGGGAACTGTACAGGATGTTTAAAAAGTTTCTGGTCCGGGAGATTGAGTATCTAATCGATAACAGGGTGATTGGGGTAAATGATCCGGAACAGGCAGCCGAGGTGATCATGACCATGATCGAAGGGTCGCGGCATTTTCGGACGTTTATCATCGATGAGGATCAGGTCGGAAAGTATAATCAGGATATGATTCAGACCGCTCATTTTTTATTGAAAGGAAGGGATTGAATATGACCGATAATTCAAAAATAATCCAGAGTATCTGCTTTGAATGCCACTCCCGGTGCGGTGTGCTGCTTGAAGTTAAAAACGGAAAGCTGACAGGCGTTAAGGGCGACAAGACCCACCCATTCAGCCACGGCTATATTTGTCCCAAGGGCCGGGCGGCCATGGAAATTATCTATCATCCGGAACGGATTACGAAGCCGCTGTTGCGCGTCGGTAAAAAAGGGGGACACCGGTTTGAGGAAGCATCATGGGACAGGGCGCTTTCCCTGATTGCTGAAAAACTCCTGAACGCGCGGGAAAAATGGGGCGCGGAGTCCGTGGTGTTTGGGTCCGGCACCACGCGTGGAATGGCGCCGTATCTCAACCGGTTTTTGTCGGTGTTCGGATCTCCCAATTTCATGGCTCCGTCAAATATGAGCGGCGGCCCTATTGTTGTGGGCAGTGCCGCTACATGCGGTTTTGGCCTGGTTGACCCGGATTATGCCGCAGCATCCTGCATCCTGCTTTGGGCCCACAATCCCGAAGCATCATGGCCCGGACTCTATATGCATGATATCCGGGAGGGCCTGAAGAATGGTGCAAAGCTCATCGTCGTTGATCCCCGGGGAACCAATCTGGCGAAAAAAGCCGACCACTGGCTGCAGATCCGGCCTGGAGCCGATGTGGCGTTAGCCCTGTGTTTTATAAACTACATTATTGAAAATAGCCTCTATGATAAGGATTTTGTTGAACACTGGACCGTGGGCTTCGACCGGTTAAAGGACCATGTCGCGCCGTTTACCATCGAAAAATGCGCAGGGATCACCTGGATTCCGGAAAAACAGATCGAAGCGGCCGCCAAAACTTTTGCCACTGCCAAACCGGCATGTATCGGTCCCGGCATGGGGGGCGTCTGCCAGGCCAATGATGCTTTTGACCTGACCCGGTCGCTGACTATCGTAAGCGCCATCACCGGGAATCTGGAAATTGCCGGCGGCAATCTGAACTGCCGGCCGCCCACAGGGAAACGCAGCTGTTACGGACCGGATTACAGTGCTTACAATAATCTGCCCAAAGAACAGGCCAAAAAGAAACTGGGCCTGGACACCTATCCGCTGTTGGAATTTATCCCCATTCCATCCCCGCCCCAGACCGTCTGGCCGGCGATTCTGGACGAAAAACCATATCCGGTGAAGGCCCTGGGACTATTTGCCAACAACAGCGTGTGCGCCTATCCGAACTCCGTCCGAGTGGTGAAGGTGCTGGAGAAACTGGATTTTCTGTTTGCAGTGGATTATTTTCATACCCCCACCACTGCGCTGGCGGATGTGATCCTGCCGCCGGCCCACTGGACCGAGCGGGATGATGTGGAAGACCTGCTCATGAAAAACCATGTGTTTTGCCAGCAGAAGGCTGTCGAACCGATTCCCGAATGCCGGGATGAAAAGCAGATTTTAATCGATCTGGCCCAAAAAATGGGACTGACCGGATTCTGGCAGTCTGTGCAGGAAACCCTGGACCACCGGCTGGAACCTGTGGGCATGACTTTTGATGCGTTTAAGGAAAGAGGAAAATACAGCACGCAGGTCACATATAAAAGTTATAAGCAGAAAGGCAGTTTCCGCACCCCTACCGGAAAAGTGGAATTGTATGCCGACTATCTGAATCTGATGGGGATTTCACCGCTTCCGGTTTTCAGGGAACCAGCCGAAAGTCCGGTCGCCAGCCCGGATTTAGCGAAGGAGTATCCCCTGGTGCTGACCACAGGCGGTCGGAATTTGGTTTATTACCATTCGTCGCACCGGAATATTGAATCCCTGCATAAAAAATCCCCGGATCCGGAACTTCAGATTCATCCGGACACGGCTACGGCTCTTGGCATGGAAGACGGCGAATGGGTCTTTCTGGCATCACCGAGAGGCAAAGTTGAAATCAGAATCCGGTATTATGAAGAAATTCATCCCCGGGTGGTGCATTCGCCGCACGGATACTGGTATGGCGTTGAAAATGGCTGGCAGCGGGTCAACATAAACATGATTACCGATGACCAGCCGTTGTGCCCTGTTACGGCGTCGGTGCCGATTAAGGCTTTGTTATGCCGCGTAGAAAAAATGAATCCCTAAAAAGCCCAATTCCTGCGTTGCGCTGCATTATTCGTCGGGTCAACGTACGAAAAGTACGTCTCCCTCCTCGGAATTTGCGCGCCTTGCCAAACATCATAAGACTGGTGGAGCTTTTTATTGATCCATTATAGAAAGTCATTGAAAAATAAGGAGTCAGTAACATGAAAGCAGTGAAATTAACGGGCCGGAATCAGTTGGAACTGGTGGAAGTCGAAGCACCTGTGCCGGACGGGGAAAACGTCGTCATTAAGGTTTCGGCCTGCGGTATTTGCGGATCAGACCTGCATTACTGGCATGCTGGCAAGGGGATGGGCGGGGTGCCGGATCTGATTATGGGCCATGAATTTGCCGGAATTGTCGTGAATCCGGGGAATCGGGAAGACCTCGCGGAAGGCGACCGGGTTACCGCGTTACCCCTGGATCCATGCGGGTTATGCGCCGCCTGCCGGGCCGGTCATGTGAATATCTGTTTAAAGGCATTAAAACGGACCATTCCGGGCAATAACAGTCCCGGCGGGTTTTCAGAATTTTTAAAGATTCGGCCGGATATGGTGAGAAAACTGCCGGACAGTATCAATGACGTTGAGGCGGCGATGGTTGAACCCGCGGCAGTGGCCCTTCATGCGATTCGCGCAGCCGGCATCCGTCCGGGGGATACGGTCATGATCAGCGGCGGCGGACCTATCGGCTTGTTGTGCGCGGCCTGGGCAAAGATCAGCGGTGCTTCTTACCTGGCCTTTACAGAGATCAATGCGTTTCGTAAAGATTTTGCGTCTCAACTCAAGGTAGCAGATGATATTCTTGATCCTGCCAGTCCGGAGTTTTCCCAGGCAATAAAAAAAATCAAGGGCGGCTTTGATGTGGTTATTGAAACTTCGGCAGCTGATGCGGCCATCAACCTGGCCCTGATGATCTTAAAACCCAAAGGGTGTCTGATCCTGGCCGGTATTAATGCCCATACCCAGGCTGTATTGACGATTATGGCCGCTGCCCGGGAAATCACCCAGAAATCAGTAATGGCCTATCTGCCGGAAGAATTTGATACGGCAATGGAATACATCGCTCAAAAACGGGTGGATGTGGAAAACTGGTGACCCGCACAACAAATCTGGCGGGGCTTGGCGCAGCATTCGAACGACTGGCATCCGGAACGTCGGAGG
>JAHECJ010000187.1 GCA_024641805.1 Desulfococcus sp. | reverse complement strand
CAAACCCGGCAAACTGACCCCGGAAGAGTTTGAAAAAATTAAACCCCATACGTCCATCGGCTATGATATTTTTAAAAATTCCAACCGTCGAATTATGCAGGCTGCAGCCATTGTTGCTCAGCAGCACCACGAACATTGGGACGGGGGCGGATATCCGCAGGGGCTTAAAGGTGAAGAAATTCACATTTTCGGCAGGATCACAGGACTGGCGGATGTGTTTGACTCTTTGACCCATTGGCGGATTTATAAAGAAAAGTGGGGCATCACCCGGGTTCTCCAATTGATCACTGACCAGCGCGGCTCTCGATTTGACCCGACCCTGGTGGATATATTTCTCAAAAATATTGATGAATTTGTCGAAATTAATAACCGCTATCCTGAATAAGGTAAGCCAGTTGCTTTAGATTATAAAATTTTTTAGTTTAATCTTGAAGTCCGTTGCAGAATGATTTATTAAAACCCTTTTTGTCGATCCCAACGTCAAACGCTTTCCCATTATTTAAAAATACTGAATTTCTTGAAGAATTCAAATCGCTGGAATTTGGCAAAAAAACATTGTTTACTCTACTAAACTGTGATAACAAAATTTAATTAAACGTATAGATCAGATTTTCTTTTGTATATTAAAATTTCTGGAGGAACGGAGATTGCAGGAAAAATCCACATTCAAACAATTACGGGAAGATGAACGTGAAGTCCGTAAACAGCTGATAATCAATGCGGCCATGGAACTTTTTGAAGAAAAATCGTTTCATGAAATCGGTATGCGCGATATTGCCGTCAAAGCCGGAGTTTCCGCGGCATCGATCTACAGATATTTTCCCAGTCAGGATGATCTTTTTGTCGAAGCCTTGATGCAGGACATCAATACGATCGAAAAATTATTACAGCAACGGTTAAAAAATGGCGACAACATGGAAACCATCACTCTGGCAGTGGTTGACTACATGATTGACAATGAAGCGACGTTTCAGATGATGTGCCATTTCATGATCAAGGGAGAAAGGAAACCCCAGGCCTTAAAGAAATTTAACGGTGTTCAGCGTTATTTTCTTAACATGTTTGACAATGTCGTAAAACATACCGATGATGCCGGAAACCTGCGATTAAATACTCAGGCGTTCTTTGCATCCCTGGCCGGTGTTGTGTTAACCTTCCGCAATTATCCCGGCAGAACGGCTGAAGAAAAACGAAAAGCGATTCATAAACTGGCACTCATTATCATGCGGCAGGGGTCGTTGGAGGCGCTTGACCGGACGTGATTTTTTAGTCGGACCTTTTTTCAAACCCCGAAATTGCTTTTCTGATAAGCCGCCATGGCTTCATCATAGAATATTTGTTTCGCCTCCTTATAACGAGGCGAAAAATGAAATAATGTAAATCGTTTGACGTTTGCCCTGCCAGCTATTTCGCCTGCCTGTAATGCAGTTAAATGATGTTTCGCTTTTGCATGGTCTCTGTCTTTTTCCAGAAAAGCGGATTCAATAAACAGATGGTCTGCGTTTTCGGCCAAACCAATCATCTTTTCGACATTGGATGGGGTATATGCCGCATCAGCCACATAAGCGATTTTCTGCCCTTCCGATATAATTGTAAGCTGGCGAACAAGATCTTCGAATTTATAGTCTTTAAAGGTTGTTATATATCCTTCCTTACATGGGACTTCAAGTATTGATTCAGGATCGCATTGGTCAAAAATGGCCTGTTTAAACTGATAAAGCCATGGTCCGGGAATCAGCCCGAGCATCTCTAAAACTTCTTTTCTGATATTAATTCTGAATTTTTCCTTCAGTGAATAACCGATGCTTGGAATTCCATGGTTCAAAATGGAAGCGTTCACTGACAGGGCCGTTTCGTCATGTAATATATTCCCGAAAAACGGATGAATGATAGGTTTGCAGGCAGGTTTAAACCCGTTTTGGCAAATATATTTCTGAGAGGAGAGGGTGTCTTTGGTTATTTCAGTGGCGTGGATAATCAACTGATTGGAAAATTTCTTTACCAGATTCCAGGAATATCCGGATAGTTTCCCTTCGATATTTTCTAAAAAACCCTCGGGACCATATAAATGAAGTGTTTTCTCACGGCCGAGAATAATCCGCAGCAGGCGGTCAAATCCGGCGAAATGGTCCATGTGGGTGTGGGAAATGAAAATATGACTGATTTTCAGGATTTCCCGGGAAGGCAGGCGGTAAATATCTCCCAGATCAAAAACAATTGCCCGGTTATGAAATGAGAATGATACAAATAATCCCGGGTCACCGGAAGAATCATTTATCAGGAAGGGTTTAAAAGATGGCGGCATTATTGGGACATGAATTTATTCACCTGCTTGTGGATGCAGGCGTAGATTTCCTCATCAGATCCGTAAATATCAACGGTGTCTTTGTGGTCGATCAGTTTTTCGATTACAAAGGCGGTTACATAAATGCTGACAATATTCGGGTTTGAAACAAGATTCCGAAAAGGGGCGATTTGATAATCAATATCAAAATCATCGGCATGTATCAGCTTTTCAAGGCAATGGGTAATCTGTTCTTCCATGGAATTTTTATTGGTGGTCTCCACCAGTTCGCTTTCAACCAGTTTCATAGCAATATGATTGCTTAGTTCCTCAGGTTTTTCAGCGACGGCATTAATCGATTTTCTGCGTTCATATTCAGTTGAGGACGCGATTTTAGAGATGATTTTGGATTCACCAAGGTTGCTTGGACGAAATTTTTTTGACATTGGGATTTTCCCTTTTATTAAATGCGATAAAAGCTGTTAAATTTATAATTTAAAAAATATTAATCTCAACAAATCATGATTTCAAGTAAAAAGTCATGGAATCGATATTTACAATTCTTCCACAATGGCCTGAACGCTCTTTTTGCCGTTCCAGTGATTCCAGCGCAGTTTAAATGCTATTTTATCAAAATGCTGTTTATAAATATTGTCTTCGCTAACATTGAACCAGATGGCATTGATGGCTTTATCTGATCTGGAGTTGCTCTGCATGAAAGAAAACCGGCGATGATTTTTACCGATGATTTTTGAATACTTTACCACGACGTTTTCTGCACAAAACAGAGGCTCCGGATTATCCTGTCCAAACGGCTGAAGCAGATTAAGCTCATCAATTAGTCGATCAGAGATCATGTCAAAATCGAGCCGGCAGTCGATTCGCAGATTGGGGATCATGGCCTGATCCGAAGCCATGGCCGCAATAGATTTTTCAAACTGGTCTTGAAAACCTTTCAGGTTTTCTTTTTTTATTCGCAGTCCTGCGGCCAGGGAATGTCCGCCAAACCCTTCCAAATACCCTGAGCACTGGCAGAGGGCATCATACAAGTTGATCCCGGGGATACTGCGGGCGGAACCTTTGCCGATCCCATCCTTAAACGATATTAAGACAACGGGCCGGTAGAACTTATCCACCAGTTTGGAGGCGACAATACCCAGAACCCCTTCATGCCAGCTTTGGTTTCCGAGTATGATTGCGTTTTTGTTGATATGTCCCGGTTCTTCATTAAAGTACATAAGGATGAGCTGTAAGATTTTCTGCTCCACTTCCTGACGCTGGGTATTCATGGTGTTCAGGGTCTTTGCTATTTTATTTGCTTCGTCAGGGTTTTTGGTACTTAAAAGTCTGACAGCGATTTTGGCATGATCCATGCGACCCGACGCATTTAAACGAGGGCTTAATTTATATGCGATGTCCTCAGCATCAATCAATGGTTTATTGATGCCGCTGAATCTGATCAATGCTGCAAGACCGGGGCGAGGGTTGGTATTGATGACTTCCAGTCCTGCTTTTGTCATTATTCGGTTTTCTCTGACCAGCGGCACAATATCTGCAATCGTTCCAAGTGCAACAAGGTCGCAGAAGTCTTTTAGATTGGGCTCCTGTCTTTTCCCCCAGAAATTAATTTCTCTCAGATGTTTACGCAGACGTATTAACAGGCAGAAAGCAACCCCGACACCGGCGAGATAGGAAGATTGAGAAGGACAATCATCTCTTTTCGGGTTGACAACCGCAACCGCATTTGGAATTGAGTCACCAATTGTATGGTGATCCGTGACAATGATGTCGATTCCGCAATCATTCGCTTTATCAACTGCATCATGGCTGGCGGACCCGCAGTCAATAGTGATAACAAGATTAAATCTTCCGGGAATCACAACCTGTTCAATTTGGTAGACATTCAGGCCATATCCCTCTTCAATGCGATGGGGGATGTAATAAGCGACGTCAGCGCCGGTTGATAGTAAAAATTCATATAAAATGGTCGTGGAAGTAATCCCGTCAACGTCGTAATCGCCATATACCAGTATTTTTTCATTTTTAAGAATGGCATGGCTGATTCGATGTACGGCCTTCTCGATATCAATCAGGTTTTCAAATGATTGAATGTGGCCCAATGATGGATTATAAAATTCGGAAATTGATTTTTCAGACGAGATCCCCCGGTTTGCCAGAATTTGAGCGGTTACCGGGTGGCAGCCTGTCCGGTCTTGTATTTGACGGACAGTCGCTTTATCGGGGCTGAGAATTTCCATTTTTTTTTTCATATGAGGGCATATAACGTATACCGCATTTTGAAACAATGATATTTTATTAAAATTTAACAAACTGACAGGCCTTTTCTTATTCGTCGGATATTGTTCCTATATTACTTGTGTTAAAAAAGTTTCTTCGGTATGACGGCCGGAAGTTTTTATTGTCAAAATAAAAACCCGGATGATATGTTTTGACAAATCCTTTATAAGTGGTGATTTTTTGAAAACCATCGGCAAATTATATTCTATAGAGAAAAAATCGGTCGGATTTGTAAAATTCATTTTTGAGGCGTATGACGGCATCGCGGTTGTTGAAACCATTGACCGACAGGCTTCTATTATCAAACTGCATATCGCACCAGGTTGTGAAACGGATGTCGATGATGTGCTGAAAGAATTAAGAAAAGAAATGTTAATTGAACCGTTCAGCGAAATCAACGATTGCGCTGGGTTAAAAAAGAATGAAATATGAATAAAAAAAATGTCTATATTAATACCATCGGATGCCAGATGAATGTTTACGATTCCAGCCAGATGGCCAGAGTCTTAAAGCAAAATAATTATCAATCGGTTGATACATTTTCTGATGCCGATTTGATTATTGTGAATACATGTGCCATCAGGGAAAAAGCGGTTCAAAAAGTATACAGTTTTCTCGGCCGGCTGAGTGCATTGAAAAAAAAGAAAGGTGGGTTGAAAGTAGTTGTTGCCGGGTGTGTGGCCCAGCAGCAGGGTGTAAAACTGATTGATCGGTTTCCCCAGGTCGATATTGTTTTAGGGACCCACGCCATTAATCGATTGCCGGAATTACTTCAAAAGATAGAGGACTATCCGCAATCCCTTGTTGAAATTGAGATGAATGAAAAAATTCACGAAAACGTGCCATCCGGTATTGCGATTGCGCCCCAAAAAGAGGTGACCGGTTTTGTCACCATCATGCGGGGGTGTGAAAATTACTGCACCTACTGTGTGGTGCCGTATGTCCGTGGCCGGGAGATCAGCCGAAAACCGGAAT
>JAHECJ010000186.1 GCA_024641805.1 Desulfococcus sp. | reverse complement strand
CATCCGGTGCCAGTGATTTATTCTACTCCGACCTCGGGTATAAGAACTGTTCAAACACCTCTCAGGCAGCCTCGCAGACCGCAGATGACAGTTCTAACAACCCCACGGATATTCAAACCACTGATATCGCCGATGAGCCTGACTTCCTGGATCCCCCGGACAATGTCTTTGCCACGGACGGAATATATCCCGAAAAAGTACGAATTGACTGGGAACCATTATCCGGCGCGACGTCATATGAAGTATACCGTCATTTTGACTGTTGCGGGGCAAGAACCAAAATCGGGACAACCTCCGACACATTCTTTGAAGACAGGGAGGTCTTGTCAAAACTTATTAATTATTACTGGGTGAAAGCAGTCAACTCAAACACAACGAGTTATTACAGTAATTACAACACAGGATATAAATTACAAATCCCGCGTCCTCCCATCAATGTAAACGCCTCTGACGGCACCTATGTATCACGGATTCACGTAACATGGTCGCCTTACCAACGTCCAAAAACGCCATTAACCTGTGATAATACGTGCGGCGGAGACGAGATGATTGAAAAAGTCAGTGAATATGAAGTTTATCGATCCGAATGGTCGGGCGGCGCAAAAACAAAAATCGGGACAACAACCGATACATGGTTTGACGATTATGATATCCCTTGTGATTCCTGCGGATACAGTTATTACTATTGGATTGTGGCGAAAAACGCTGCCGGCAGCAGCCAATACAGTAATTATGACTCCGGGTATGCCTACAGGACCCTCAGAGACCCATATGACATTCGCGCAACCGACGGGACGATTCACTTTTGCGTGAGAATTACATGGACGCATATAGCAGGTGCGGTATCTTATAATATTTTCCGCTCCGAATCGCTTGACGGGGTTAAAACAAAAATCGGATCGATCAGTATCCCGCCCTGCAAACCCTGCAGCCTCAGCTATCTTGACACCACCCCTATTTGCCCGGAAATTTATTATTATTGGGTGCAGTCAGTCGATAAAAATGGAATCAGCAGCTGCAAATTCTTATATTATGATACAGGGTTCTGCTCCGGAGATTAACCCTTACGGGTAATCAAAATAGTTACTGTGAAAAGTTCTTAAGAAATCTCCATATGACAATTCATGTCATATGGAGATTTTCTTTTCCTTCAACAAAAATATGCCTCCCAAAGAATGAATCATCTTCTTAACACGTCATTCTGAAACAATGATGTATTATCAGGACAGAAACAGCAATTTGTCCTCATATTATTTTCTGCGGTCGCAGCCGCAATTAATCCTTAATATAAACGATGACAAAAGCTTGTTTCAGACATGGAAATCAGTTAAAAGCATAAACATGATTTAATATATTTCTCTTGACTCACAGGGGGATAAATATAAGAATTCTAAAATTTTATGCCCATTTTCCTGAATCTCTTTTTAATGACAACACCACAATACGATTATATTTATACGATAAATGAACTTTAAGGAATGCAGCTTCCAGATTATCAAAAACCATAATTGCCCCCTTTACCAAAATGGTGATGAATTCAAAGTCGTAGGCCGGTCCATTTCCCTGATGGGAAAACCCACCTGCCTGACCTTGATGAGCGATGTGGCGGCAGCTTTGGTAAACTGCCAGGGAATGCAGACAATCAATAATCCCGGCGGTGCGGAGCATATTTTCAATTGCAGCGGTTATCAAACCAGTTGCCCCGGAACCATCCGGCTCACATATCTCCAGACGGAAAAACCGGTGGTCGATTCCATACCAAAAATTGAAAGCGAACTGCAATCCATTGCCAGGGATTTGAATAATTTTTCAATTTTTAAAACATTACGCGATCATGAAGTGGATGAAATTATACCTTATTTTAAGATCAAGGAGTTTAAGAAAGGCCAGATTATTCTGAGAAAAGGTGATCGCGGCGAAAATCTGTTTGTTCTCCTGTCCGGGGAGGTTGAAATAATCGGTGATTACGGGATTCCGATAACAAAACTGGGGCGGGGTGAAATATTTGGCGAAATGAGCCTGCTGACTGGGAATCCGGTGAGTACCAAGGTAAAAGTTGTCGAAGACACCAAAACCATGTGCATGTCCGCAAACTATTTCAGAATGATTCTGACCCGTTTTTCTCCGCTTCAAATGTATTTTACACGGTTGCTTGCCAGACGGCTTGCCCACTCGAATATTGAACGATCGAAACAGTTTTCGTCCGGCATGTCCGGCAACCTCTCGGAAATCACCGCCACGGAACTACTGCAAGCACTCAATATGACCCAGAAAACAGGTGTCTTAAAACTGAATTTGCCCAAAGGGGATGCGCGTATTTCTATATGGGAAGGGAATATCGTTCACGCGGAATTCATAGGAATGACTGGCGAAGATGCTTTTTTTGGAATCGTAAAGCAAAAACGTGGAAATTTCAAATTCGAGCCGGGCCTGCCCCCCAATGAAATGAACGCCCCCAAAATTGCGGATTTCATGTACCTTCTGATGGAAGCCATGAACCGGCTTGACGAGGAATCCTCCCCTTCCGGTGATTCTGAAATGGACCTTTAACAGCTGACTTTAACAGACCACACGCCTGAACGATGAATCTACTTTTTGTCGGTATCGGTGTCTTTGGAAATGCCGTAAAACCCTGCCAGATTATCCATCATCTTTAAAAATTGTTCATTCTGGCTTTTCAGCATTTGATTGAGCGAACCAATTCCTTCCCCGATATTCGGCGGATTTGTCTTAAAAAGAAGTTTAAGTTGCATAATCACCCCTTCCAGGTCGGCCACTTTTCTTTCCAATGCCTTGCATTTTTTTTCCAGATCCACATAATCCTGCTTAGGAACGACATCCAGAATCGCGTATAAATTTGTCAGAGACTGATTAAACTCCTTTAACGCGGATTCAAAAAGTATCGAATAATCCGGGGCTTCGGCAGACATCTGGTCCAACCCATAGTACTTCTTAAACATGGCCATCAATTCATCGGGCATGGCACTTCCGCCAAGACGACTCCAACCGGTGAGAACATCCGGGGCCACCTGACCACCGACGGCATGTTTGAAGAAATCTTCCCAAAACTGATAAAATTTTGCATCCATACGGGGCCCCCTGAAATCTTAACGCTTCATCTGATATTTTTGGTTCGGGTCACCATCCAAATTTCTGCGGACATGACTTTCTTTGTAATACGGTTCCGCGAAGAATGCCATATCAAAATTTATTCTTGACTTTTTATCCGAGCAGGGATTATTATCCATCAAATGTTGGAAGCGTATTTTTGTACCAAATGATGGGGTTTAAACTGACAATGCAAACGCATCTGGTGGCGCCTCACAAAATTCGTCACAAACCACCAGACCGGAGCCACACGACCCCTCAACCCTTCAGGAGGCAGTTTCATATGGATTTTAAACTGGACAAGTCACAAAAGGAAATTCAAAAAGCCGCATGGGAATTCGCCAGGGGGGAATTTGACAAGGAAGTTATCATTGAATTGTCAAAAGAGCAGAAAATCCCCGAAGATATTATTAAAAAATCAGGTGAACTCGGATTTATCGGCATCCATTATCCAGAAGATGTTGACGGCGGCGGCATGGGATTATTAGAACATATTCTTGTGTGTGAAACTTTCTGCAGAAAAGATTCCACGCTGGGAAGCGCCCTGATGTTTTCCGGATATGCGGCGGAATGCATCCTTCGAAACGGTGACAAACGCTTGAAAGAAAACTTCCTTCCACAAATTGTCGAAGGTCAGCTCACGTCCACCGGCGCCTTTCTGGAGCCCAAACAGGGCTATGATTTAACAAAGATTTCAACCACAGCCGTTCACGACGGAGATGACTGGATAATTAACGGTGAAAAAGCACTGGTCCCGTCCGGCAATATCGCCGGAATCTATGTGGTGCTGTGCCGGACAGAAACGAATTCAGCTCCATCGACCAGCGGAATGTCCCTGATCCTTGTGGAAGCAGAACGTGAAGGCATATCGATTGCCCCTGTAGGCGAAAAACTGGGGGGCCGCATGATGCCGTTTGCTGATATAACCTTTGAAAATGTGCGTGTTCCCGGCTCAAACCTGATCGGAAAGCAGGGAAGCGGATATGCCCTGACCCAGAATTTTTTCATGGAAAACAGGATTCAAATTGCCGGCCAGGCCTTGGGAACTGCTCAGGGAGCATTTGAACGCGCCCTGGACTACGTCAAGCAAAGAGAACAGTTCGGGAAAAAACTGGCGCAGTTCCAGATCACCCGACATAAGCTGGCGGATATGGCATCAAAAATTGAAGCAGCCCGATATATGACCTATCACGCCGCGTGGTGCTTTGATAATCGAAAAATTGAGCCGCAACTGGCGTCCATGGCCAAACTGACGGCTGCCCGGGCCGCGATGGAAGTCTCCGATGAAGCAATCCAGCTGCTGGGCGGATATGGATACATGACCGAATATGAGGTGGAACATTTTTTCCGTGATGCCAAACAAGCTGAAATTTTCCAGGGGCCGCCGGCCATTCAGAAGGATATTATTGCAGACGGTATTATCGGTAAACTGAAGTAAACCCCACGCATTTACGGAGTAAATACAATGGACATTTTACAATATACAGATGAGCATAACTCATACAGAGAGCGGTTGAGGACCTTTCTGGCAGAAGAAGTCACCCCGAATGTAAATCAATGGGAAAAAGACCATATTGTACCCAAGGAAGCCTGGCGTAAAATGGGCAGGGGAGGATTTCTCTGCACCTGGGCGTCGCCGGAATACGGCGGCATGGGCGGGGATTTCCTGTATTCCGTGATTACCACAGAGGAGATGGCGAAAACCAACCACACCGGACTGGCGGCCATGCTCCACAGTGATATAATAGTTCCCTATATCAATTCATTCGGTTCCGACGTGCAGAAAAGGAAATACCTCCCCGGATGTATTTCCGGAGATATCATTACGGCGGTTGCCATGACCGAACCGGGCGCAGGCAGTGATCTTGCCGGCATGCAGGCAACCGCGGAGATTGACGGTGATGAAATCGTCATCAACGGCTCCAAGACTTTTATTTCAAACGGCATCAACTCGGATCTGGTCATTGTCGCCGCCAAGAATCCGGCCGAAAGTAATCCTTATCAGGCCCTATCTCTCTACCTGATTGAAGACGGCACTCCGGGATTCAAAAGAGGACGGCATCTGGATAAAATGGGATTCCACAGCCAGGATACCGCTGAATTGTTTTTTACCAACTGCCGGATTCCCAAAGAGAATATTCTGGGCCAGGAGGGTATGGGATTTATCATGCTGATGGAAAAACTCCAGCAGGAACGCCTGATGTGCGCCATCGGCGGCCAGGCAGCCTCGGAATTAATGCTGGAACTAACCTTAGATTACTGCAAAAAGAATACCGATGCAGCCGGAAAACCCATTTCAAAATCCCAGGCCGCACAGTTCGCCCTTGTTGAAATGATGACTGAAGTTAAAATCGGCAGGGCGTTTTTAGAAAAACTCATTGCCGGACATGCCGCCGGAGAAAATGTTGTGGTTGAAACTTCCATGGCCAAATACTGGATCACCGACCTCGCCAACAGG
>JAHECJ010000185.1 GCA_024641805.1 Desulfococcus sp. | reverse complement strand
GGATGCGATTCGGGAAATAAAAAAATTAACCGACAAACCATATGGCGTGGACTTGCTGTTGCCAAAAAATATTGTTGAAATCCCAAAAGGGACAGATGCCGGTCCGCCGGAAATTCCCCTCAGCCAGGCATTGGAATTTATGCCTCAGGAACATAAAGACTGGCTGAAAAAAGTAAAAACAGAGATGGGGCTTCCGGATGTGGACATTATGGTCCAGATGAATACCACCACCATGCGTCCCACGGAAGCAGTGCAGGTGTGTATCGAAGAAAAAGTTCCCCTTTTCTGCGCCGGGCTTGGAAATCCCGGTTTCATGGTGGATCAGGCGCATGCTCTGGGGATGAAGGTCCTCGGTGTAACCGGGAATTCAAAAAATGCCAAACGCATGGCGGATTCAAACGTCGATATTATCGTTGCCCAGGGACATGAAGGCGGCGGTCATACCGGCCGTATCGGTACCATGGCGCTTTTACCCATGGCCATTGATGCCGCAGCCCCCAAACCGGTTCTGGCTGCAGGTGGTATCGGCGATGGCCGGGGTATTGCCGCCTCTCTTGCCATGGGGTGCGCCGGGGTATGGATCGGCACTCGGTTTTTAGCCACCGTCGAGGGCGGTGCCTTGGATATTAACAAACAAAAAATTATCGATTCAACGGATGAAGATACCCGTGTCAGCCGGGCATATACCGGTAAAACCCTTCGTGCCAGCTACAACCGTTACCATGACTTATGGGACAGTTCCGGTCTTGCCCCGGTTCCCTTTCCCATGCAGGTCCTGATTTCATCGGCGTTGATCGCCGGTTTTATAAAAGCGAACAAACCGGAATATGTGGGCGGCCTGGCCGGCCAGGTTTCAGGGCTGATCCATGATATTAAACCGGCGGCTCAGCTTCTGGAAGAACTGGTTGAAGAAACCGTGGAGATACTGTCACGTAAGCTGCCGGCAACGGTGGTTGCAAAATAGGTGTTTAGGCGGAAGGTTTAAGGTAGAAGGAAAAGGAAGGATAAATTTATAAGTTCAAAAGCCTCCGAGCGATTGGAGGCTTTTTTATTTATAGAATTTTTTTAAAAAATTTGGTGACACTCCCAGATAGAAGAGTGTTGACAGGATAATATTTCGGATGGTGCAATAAATGATGCCTTCTTTTTCCCAGCGGCGGGGAGAGGTCTTGACCGGTTCAGGGATAAAGCGGATTTTATGTCCGGCCTGTTTTGTCCGGCGCATCAGATCAATATCTTCCATGATGGGGATTTCACCGAACCCCCCGATAGCCGCGAATACTTTTTTTTTAATGAATATCGCCTGGTCGCCATAGGGTATTCGGGTCAGGCGGGACCGAATCGAAGCTATTTTTTCGATCACACGGTATGCCGGTTTAGGTGAATCGATTCCAAGATCAAACGCCCCGCCGACAATCCGGTCTGAACCGCAGACAGATATGATGCAATCAACGGCGTTATCCGGAAGGCAGGTGTCGACGTGCAGAAAAAGCAGGATGCGGCCTGATGCGGCCCTCGCTCCGGCATTCATCTGGGCGCCTCGTCCGAGGGGGCCTTTTATTTTTTTGATCCCGGTTTCAGTGGCGGCCCTCAGTGTGTTTTCCAAAGGATTTCCGTCAACAATAATAATTTCATATGATCCGGAAGTTTTCAAATTTCGGAGTCTTTGCAGTGTCTGATTGATCATTGCGACTTCGTCAATCACGGGGATTATGATCGAAATATCTTTCATTATTGCTTAGCGGATTCCATTATAATATCGCCATAATAACTTACTGTTTTTTCTCTGGTATTATCCGAATCTGTCATGATTGCGATGCCGGATATCATCGGTGGTTCCTTGCCGAATGCCTGGATATAATCTTTATAAATATTTCGTTTTTCATCAATCCAGGTATTCACTTTTTGATCGCCGCTTTCTACAACGAACATTTGAACACTTTTTGTATAAGTACTTGCCGCGACGGTTCCAGCCGATGCTTTGTTTGCCCATATATAAGTAATTGCGGCTGACGGCGGATATTCACCATAGATTAATTTGATTACATTCCATTTAGCCCGTTCAAAAAAAGTCGCTTTTTCCGGATTATATTCAAATGCAATATAGAGGCGGACCGGAAAATCATCCCCGCTTTTTTTTGTAAGATCCCCATTCTGAAAGATGTTTGTAATTTTCCAGCGCCATTTTACGATGGGATATTGTTCCGGATCAATTCTGATTTTTCGAATTAATCCGGAAGCGGAATGGTCACTGACAGCTTTGATCACCGGCGTATGATTGTCTTCGACAATTGTATACCAGGTATGAACGGGTATGTTTTTAAAGGTCATGGGTTCCCAGTTTTCGGGCAGGAGGCTTCCGGCTGGGGATCCGGAAAAATTGCCGACCCTCATTGCGCTGGGGGTCCCGGTGGTGTGGCCCTGTAAAATCATCAGAAAAAGAGCCGTCCATCCCATTATCGAGAATTTTAAAATTTGTCTGTACATTGACGGTTACAGTCTTTTAAGGCGTTGTCGGTGTGAGATGGTCTGGAGAAAGCCCGGAAAGCGTGAATTAGATACAGCATTTGCGGCCCTTTATTTTTTGATCATGCCGATTTGTTTTAAAAATGAAAACGTGTTCGTCGCTTGATCCGGATGATGTTTCAAAGATTGGATTAAGTCACGTAAATCGTCATATACATCAATATCGCGCCATTGCGGCAGCGTGTGCACCAAAGCCTCGGAGGCGGTAAAAGCGCGCATTGTTTTTGAATAAACGGCGGATGTTCCCCACGGCATATCATTAAATACTTCCGGAATATAGGAGACGGACGAGAATCCGATCAGATAGTACCCACCGTCAATGGTCGGCCCGATCACCGCATCATGGGTATCTAAGCCTTCGAGCGCATCGGAGATGAACCCGCCGGGGAGATCCGGAAAGTCGGCACCTATCAGAACGGCCTTTCTGGTTCCCCCCTCAAATACCTCGTCAAATGCATTTGCCATTTTTTCTCCGAGATCGCAACCTGTCTGCAAATAAAAATTATGCTGTTGCCCCAGCCATTGTTCCATGAGTGGAAGCGATCCCGGGGGATCATGGAAGATTTTAAGACAATGACCGGCTGATGTAATTTTATCCATGATATCTAAAACAAAGTGCCGGTATAAATTGACCGCCACAGGAGCCCCAACCTTTTTTGCCAGCCGCGTTTTCACGTGCCCCTGGATCGGCGCTTTGGCAAAGAGGATAATGCAGGATTTGTCTTTACTCATTGAATAAACGGGCATCCCTTTCCAAGGCATTCCTTATTTTTTAACCGCTGGATACAGCTGGTGCTTCCCTCGGCCTGCAACGGAATCGGCAGGTGTTTTTTGGACAGCCTGGCGGAAATTTTCAAAGCCGTCCATGTTTCCCGCTGACAGCAGCGAGCTGCTTCCAGAGTATTAATTTCATTGATGATGGCACCGGTGATCTGCTGGACAACTTTCCGTTCCGATGCTTTGACCGGGTTTGCTTTCAGTAAAATTGCAAAAGCGGTACCAGCGCCCAGGGCCGCGCCGCAGCCTCCCCAGAAAGCACAGATGCCGCCGGGAATTGTTTTCCCGCGATCAATGGCTGTCTGAATATCCTCATCAGACACATCACCGCCAAGATTCCGATACGTGGCAACGATGACGCCGGGAACAATAAAATGGTGTTCCGGACCGTGAAGGGGAATTGCCTGATGGCAACGGATGATATTTAAAAGCTCAATCATGTCAGTTTTATCCGTATTCAGACAAATTTGACGGACAATGTCGACGGCATTACCGCCATGGCAGTCATCACAGACAAAATGGTCGTTTTTGCATATGGCATTGGCTGTCTTGAGCATCCCGCAGCAGGCACATTTGTTTTTAAGATCGATTTCCAGGTAATTTAGCGGGCTGCCGCAAATCATGCAGTCCGAAGAAAATCGCCCGGTTTTCGGCTGCAAGGATATTATCTGAGGCGGACTGGCAATGGAAATCGTTTTTGCGGTTTGGATCTTGGGGGGTGATGGTGCCTGAAAACAGGCGCAGGTGTTTTCAGCTTCTATGTTGGCGGCATTGCCGGAAGCATCCAGAATGAAAATCTGCTCCCCCCATTTTTTCGCATTACTCTTCGCAATCAGCGCATGATGCCCCCGAAGCAGCAGTTTCCCATCATCGGTGACCACTGCGGCAAAGGGACCGGGATAAACGACCTGAATTTCGGGGTCGTTTTTGGGCTTGAAGGCCGTATAGGTCAGGGAGAAAAATGGATGTTTTTTTACTTCCCGGTAAAAAAACCGTTTTAAAAACTGTATATTTGTAAATCCGCAATTTTCCAGCATGTTGGTTAAATAGGGTTGGAGCATGGCGCCGGAAATGCATTCCCCCCGAAGCTGTTCATCGTTTAGAATTTCAGGGGGTGGCGTTGAATCTGTGACCACATCCGATATGACCAGGCGTCCCCCGGGTTTTAAAATCCGGAATATTTCTAAAAATGTTTTCCGTTTGTCCCCGGACAAATTGATCACGCAGTTGGAGATCACCGCATCGGCGGTATTTTTATCAACCGGTATGGATTCCAGCAGCCCTTTCCGGAACTCGACATTGGAATAACCGAGTTTGCCGGCCACGGATTCAAGAGACTGGTTTGCCCGCTCAAGCATAGGGTCCAGCATGTCAATGCCGTAAACAATGCCGGTTTTACCCACCTGCCTGGCCGCGATAAAACATTCCATGCCGGCACCGGAACCTAAGTCTACAACCACTTCACCTGCCCGCAGGCTTGCATCCAGAACCGGGCTGCCACATCCGTAAGATCTGATTCTGGCGGAATAGGGGATGTGGCTGATTTCTGACTCCGGGTAACAGACAGGATTGGCGATATCCGTATTCGGATTTTTTTCGGCTTGATTGTAGAAATCTCTCACCACCATATGGGTTGAGGAAACATTCAGCACGCAGTTGGAATGGGTTAGGGCCACCCCGGTATCGTTTTGATGGCACTGGAGGAGACGGTCTCCCATTTTCATTATAATCCGGGGATAGTCCGCTTGGTTATCAGTCGATGCAGCGCGGATGATCAGCCAGAGGGTGGTCATATTGTAAAGTTCCACGTATGGATCGTATCCGGCAAAAAATCCGGAGGCATAAAAGCTGTGGTCAATATCGCCGCCGCCGATTATATAACGCAGAGGATTTTTCAAATACGCTTTTTCGTTGACAATGGAAAGGGATCGCAAGTCTTTTAACACTTGGCTTTTACGCCATACGGTTTCTATAGTGTCTTGAATATGTCCGCAAACCGCCAGCCGGTTGCCGACGAGAGCCGGGGTGGGGTAAATGGTCCCGTCAGACCCGATGGCCAGCAACTCCCACCCGGCGTTGCCCAGGTCATACTTGGTGCCTGCGCTTGAAAATATCTGGGATTCCAGGTTTCGGATATTATCAACCACGATTCCTTTTTCCGTCGCGCTTTTTTCAGCTTCCACCAGATTTTGAAACAGGCGTTCCGGGGACACAAACATTTTGGAATCGGCATTTCCGGTCACAAACAGCCAGAGATAATGAACTTCACCG
>JAHECJ010000184.1 GCA_024641805.1 Desulfococcus sp. | reverse complement strand
ACAGGGTGACGATCTTTGTTTTTCGAAAGGGTCTCTGACGGTAGATAATCTCAATGGGAACTCCTTGGTAGCGCTGGGCGACACGGAGAGTTTTTTTGACATCCAGCTTCCCTTTGTTGCGGGAGGCATAGCGGCGGCTCATGATGTCCTTCATTTTACGAACCAGTTGATCAATGACCGTCCGCATTTGTTCGATTTCGATTTCGGTCAGGTTCGAAAACGGCCGCTCCCCGAGTCCGGCATACTGTTTGTCGTAGGTTTTGACCTGTTTAAGCCCGTCATTGTAGGGACGTGTTTCCCGGGTGAGCATTTGGTTGGCGACTTCCAGACGCTGCATCATGTGGGATGCCATACCTTGATTTTTTCCGGGCATGCCTTCAGAATGATTATCCCCCTGGAACTGAAGGAGCCGGTTCCGTGTCTGGTTGATGCGAAGCATGATCTCCAGGCGACTGGATAACTGGCTGAGATTGGATTTTAATGCTTTAGACGATTCCTCCGCCTGGGTTTCCAGCCGTTGGATTTCTTTTAAATAAGGGATCGGATCGCCGGCCAGAAAGTCAAATATAGCCTGGCTGATCTCATCGTCGCCCGCTTCCTCTCGCATTTGTTCAAGCGCTTTTTGCATTTCAGCCTTACCGGTGTTTTTCGGATCGAGTTCCGCATCCGGCCGCATATCATGAAAGAAAAGATTGTAGAGCCTGTCAAAATCCCTTTGCTCTCTCAGGCTTTTGGCAAAGTTGGCGCGCAAGGTGGACCGGAACTGGTCTTCATCCAGGACGTCGATCAGTTCCAACTGGCGGGCGGTGTCGATCACCTCGGCCGTGGATACTCGAAGATCGGATGTCCGGCAGGCTGATACGAAATTTAGGACGAGATTAAGCATGGATATCTTTTATCAATTTAATCGGATTACGGTGTTATTCCAGAAAGAATCCCAAAAAACAATGGCTTATCAACAGGAGCGAGGTGCCGGTGGTCAGGATTGTCTTTTGAACATCTGAACACTGACATCCGAAACCAGTATCGTATTGCGCGTGTCATCCATTCTTGAAACGAATTTTTCTATTTTAACACCTTGTCCATGGACCCTCTGACCATCTTTGTATCCACCTGGTATTTGCAGATGACATTGAGGGTGTCGGAGAGCGCCTCCGGCGACAGATCGTTTATCTGGAGCACCATCAGTGCCTTGGCCCAGTCAATGGTTTCAGAGATACAGGGGCGTTTCTTCAGATCCAGCTTCCGGATTTTATTCATCGCTTCAACCAGCTGGTCGGCCAGCCTCTCTTCAATTCCCGGAATTTTTAACCGGACGATCCGTTTTTCGAGTTCTTTATCCGGGTAATCGATATAGAGGTGGATGCATCGGCGTTTAAGCGCATCGCTAATATCCCGATAGTTGTTGGAAGTGAGCAGCACAATGGGAATATGGTTGGCTTTCCAGATACCGAGTTCCGGAATGGATACCTGAAAGTCACCCAGCAGCTCCAGCAAAAATGCTTCAAATTCCGGATCGGATTTGTCAATTTCATCGATTAACAGCACCACGGGTTCGTCTGATGTAATCGCCTGAAGCAGCGGGCGCGCCAGCAGAAACCGTTCTGAAAAAAAGGCATTTTCCTGTTGTGCGATGGTTTCAACGGCTTCGGCGATGGTTGAAGATTTGGAGATCAGGTCGTTGATTTTTTCCTTGATCATCTGGGTGTAAAGCAGTTGCTTGGCGTATTCCCATTCATAAAGGGCTTTTGCTTCATCCAGGCCTTCATAACATTGCAGACGGATTTTCTTCAGGTTCAGGCAGCGCGCAATGGCCCGGGCCAGTTCTGTCTTCCCTGCGCCGGCCGGACCTTCCACCAGAATCGGCTTTTGGGTGGCGGCGGCAAGATAAACCACCGTGGCGATTTCCCGGGAGGGGATGTAATCGACGCTTTCAAGTTTTTGAGCCACATCTTCAACACTTTCAAACCCTGTCATTGACTATCCTTTCAAATCAGATGGCGGTTTATGGATTAATAAGCCATCATATTAATTTTTTTGAAATATTCTATGCGGCATTGCCTCTCAATGTCAATGAGGTTATACAGGGCATGGTTAAAATCCGTGTGGTCCGAGGTAAAAACGCCGTGACCATAGACAATGACACCGGGCCGGTTTTTCAGCGCCTTGGGCACACTGCGGCAGAGACCATAGGGACCGGTGCCCACTTCGCCGGAAACAATCGGAATTGAGCATGCATCTCTGGCATGGGGGCATGCTCTGTGGCAATTTCCCCGATGCTCACAGCATTCAACTTCACAATACATCGAGAGGATCACTGAAAATTTCGGGTGTCCGTGCAAAACGGCACGGCAGCCGGTTTGCTTGATGATTTCCAGATGCGCGGATAATTCACTGGAAGCGGTGATCCCGGTGCAGGATGATCCGTCAAGGGGAACGGGGTCAATAAACCCTGAGAGGTCGTCTAAAAAACTGCCGGTCTGGCTGATATAAAGAATGTCATTGGCGCGATAGGAAATATTGCCGAAACTGGAATCCACCAATCCCAGGTTCACCACCTGCGAACCTGCTTCACAAACGCCCTGCAGTACCTCTTTCTCAAAGGTAAACGGGCCAATAGAAAGAGCCGGCGGATTTTTTTCAAAGGGAGGCGGCAGCATGGCCGTCACGGATTCCAATATACCCTGCTTCACCGTATTCATGTTTCCGGATTTGGTTTCGGCAAGCATATCCGAAAAGAATTTAACAAAGCAGGCAAAGCAGACGGATGAAAACGTGACAAGAGGCTGTTCCAGGCTCACTGTGCCGTAAGTGACGATACCATGATCCTTGACAATCGAAGATTTCCGGTGCCTCAGGATCGGAATCAGCGTATCTGCGGACAGGTTTTCCGTAATGGGAAGGTCATGCAAAAAGGTTCGGGTTTCACAGTCTTTCGGGGTAATCGGCCCGATAGATACCTGGGCCAGATAATTGATGATGGTCCAGTAGGGTTCGGCCGGGCGGGCAAATATCAGGGCATTGATATTCAGATGATCAAACAGAGGGGAAAGTTTTTTACATGCCGGATCATCCGGCCGGTTCCAGTCAAGGGTCGCATCCGCAAGACCCATCAGTGCATTACCGCTGTCAATCAGACCATTGCGGGCCATTGTGTCCAGGTATGTTTTAAATATATCTACCATTGCTTACCAAAGTTATCTAAAAGACAAATATTTATAGGCCTAATTCCTGAGCCTTTTCTCTCCCCGGCATCCCATTCTCATCCAGTCCTCTTACCACATAGTAAGCCGCCCGCGCCGCTAAAAAATCTGTCCGGTTGATGGCAGGTGGCTGATAGGCATCATTGTTGTTTACTTGTGGTATAAAAAATCGGGCCGGCAGGTCGTCATCTTTTGCGGTAAAGCCATTTTGGGTGTTCATGATGCGCTCCTGGTAACAGATGCGCTCACCGGCTTTCATCAGCTCGTGCCCGGAGAAACTAAGACCGGTAATCGCACTATACACCTTAGCGTATTCTTCAACTGATGCGGCAAAGAATATAAATTTGCAGGCGGTCAGCGAATCCGAAACCGCATTGACATCTTCCTGAAGTTTGATGATCCGGGCCTTTCCGGCAAACGTGAAACGGTTCGTGGGCACGGGCTTTCGCAATATCTCATGGCCGACCGGATATGCCCGCAAATGGCATCCACCGCGCGATGCCGTGGCATATGCCAGGGCCATACCATATGCTCCCCGTGGGTCATAGGCCGGGAGCTCTAAATTTTTAACTGTCATGGAAGCTTCCGGAAACCCGAAATCCTCGGCCAATCGGGCGGACCCTTTGCCGAGTTGTTTGCCGGTGCCTCTTTGGTAAACAATGTCGGACAGCAGGGCAATAATATTTTCCGATGCCGGGTGCTTGCCCGCGAGTTCAAAATAGCAGGCCAGAGTGGATGCCGCGGAGATGGTGTCCATGCCGTGTTCATTGCAGAAATGATTGGCCGCCATCACGGTTTCCATGTTCTGGTTGCCGATCAGGGCTGAAAAATGAGACATGGTCTCAAATTCAGGGAGAGGGCGCCCGTCCGAGGCTGTTTTTTTGCAGCGGATATGGCATCCCCTGCAGCCAGTGCTTTTGGGTATAAAACGGTTGCGATACGCCGGGGCATTCAAAGAAGCAGCATGATCAAACCGGTTTTTTTTAAAATTAAGGGTGGGCATCATATGCCTTGCATCCATGAGATCATAGAGGGCGCCGGTGCCGAATCTGGATATGCCGTAATCTCCCATCAGTGCCGGGGATGCGGAAACCAGGCGGAAAATGTCTTCGCCGGCTTGTTTTAAGGCAACCGGGTCTGCGACTTCTGTTTTTCCGGTGCCTTTCACGGTGATGTATTTAATGTTCTTTGAAGCAAAATTAAGACCCAGTCCCATGCGGCCGGCCGCATAATGCCCGTCAATAATGATGTTGGCGTATTTTACGCCATTCTCAGCTGCCGGCCCGATGGCAGCTATGGCGCCTTTACTTTGAAGAATACGGGTGAGATCGGAAATCTTCCGGCCGGCCAATGCTTTTGCTGAAACAAGGCGTACGCTGGCATCATGGATCTCAATCCCGCACAAAAGGTCACTGCGGCCGGTAATAATGATCCCGTCGAGTCCGGTTTTTTTAAGCATTGTTCCGAATGATCCGCCCACGGATGAATCTCCGATGGTATCGGTCAGGGGGGATTTGGACATAATGGTCATACGGCCGGAAGTCGGGGATGGGGTGGCGACCAGGGGGCCGGTAAAAAAAAGGATTGGCATTTCCGGGGCATCATAGGGGAGGGTTATGTATTCTTTTAGGAAATACCCCGCCAGTCCTCGGCCACCGATAAATTTTCGGCAACATGCCGTATCCGCTGATTCAATTTCGAAAGATTGCCGGTTCAGGTCAATCCGGAGTATTTTACCGTGCCATCCAAACATGGGAATATTTCTGTAATGGGTTTAGGTGGAAGTCTAAAGGCTGATCATTGAAATTTTACGTTTATCACTGCTTAAACAGCCATGCAAGGGGGAAAGCTTTTGTAAAATATAATATCCTGATTATTTTGACGTGCTTGATAAATCTGGATGCATTTATCCGTCGCAGGCTTTGTTCAGCCTGGTGGTGGTGATAAATGATTAATCTAACCGGCGGCAGACCTTCCGCTTTCAGGTCTGGTTTCCGTTATTAGAGGAAAATGTTGTTCAGATCGACTCTCGGCCGGCTCATCTCGCGTCTTCGATCCTTTATATTTTCCCTTTTTTCATTTTCCGGATTAAAAAAATGGTCAAAAGTAAACAATTGCCTTCTGTCTTTTTCCGATCGTTTAATCTTTTTGGGAGCGGGTTTTTGGTTTTTTTGTCTGGTATTCATTTTGTCCGTCCTTTTTCAGATACACCGGGATCAACATAGTAAAGCCCGTTGATTATTCTGATGATCCCGATTCGCTGATAATTAAATCCGTTGCTGTTTAAACTTAATTCTAATATCTTTATCTGTGTCGGTCGTTTTTTGATCATCTTTATTCGCATTCAGGTGCTTACTGACGGTGATGACATCAAACGGTAATCAAA
>JAHECJ010000183.1 GCA_024641805.1 Desulfococcus sp. | reverse complement strand
CTTGCCGTATCATAAAATATTTTCATTAATGATATAAGGCTGTTGATAAATAATTATCGATGTCTGCGATGTTACATAATTCAGCACCTGGACTTTTCACGGTGCTGTTTTTTTATTAATGAGCCATGAAAACAACGATGGGGTCGGATTTTGATTGCCCTCTGATTGTATGGCCCGATGCTCGGAGTAATAAATGATTAAAGCAAAACCAAAACCGTTATCAGAAATCCAAAACTATATCGAATCGTTTGACAAAATCCTGGTCACCGGATGCGGCGGATGTGTGTCTGTCTGCCTGGCCGGCGGACAAAAGGAAGTAAATATTCTGAAAACAGAGCTTGAGCTGGCGTACTCGCAAACCAACACGAAAAAACATATGGACGTGTACACGGTTGAAAGACAATGCAACTCCAATCTTATCGAAGAACTGGACCCTGTTGTCACCGAATTTGACTGCATTATCTCCATGGCATGCGGCGCCGGCATTCAGCACCTTGCCGAACGCTACCCGGGGAAACCTGTTTTTCCAGGTGTCAACACCATAGCCATTGGCGTGGATCTGGACATCGGTTTATACGAAGAAAGATGCCGGGCATGCGGCGAGTGCGTCCTGGCATATACGGCCGGCATATGCCCGGTCACACGATGCGCCAAAGGGCTTTTCAACGGACCGTGTGGCGGAACCAATGGCGATAAGTGTGAAATCAGTTCCGAAATAGACTGCGCTTGGCTGATGATATATTACCGGCTCAAGGAACAAAACCGGCTGGAGGATATTTTAAAAATCCAGCCCGCCATGGAGTGGAAAAATCAGGTCAAACGCACAATTATTCAAAAAGGCTATGAAAACAGATATATACAAAAATGAACCGTTTAATTTTACAGATAATTCCGACGCAATTAACAGTCTATGACCTTATCCAGGGGCCGTTGATCTGGATATCGTTTATCATTTTTGCAGCGGGACTTATTGTCCAGACCTGCCGATACGCGATGATGACCAAAATCAATGGAAATCCGCCGCCCATACCGGAAAAGGAAATTCCGAAGTTAAAAACCCAATCCAAATGGGAACGATTTTTTTACAAACTTGCTTTTCTTAAACTTTCGGTGATTGGGTTTAACCCCCTTCTGGTGGCAATCAGCCTGGTCTTTCATTTTTGCCTGCTGTTAACCCCCCTGTTTCTTCTGGCGCATAATGTTCTGCTGGAAAACTTCCTGGGGTTCGGACTGCCCTCATTCTCTTCCCAGACAACGCATCTCCTTACCGGGATTGTTCTTGCGTGCGGTTTCTTTTTTCTTCTTCGGCGGATCATTCTTCGCCGGGTACGCGCAATAACAACATTTAATGACTACCTGATTCTGGCCCTGGCCCTGGCACCGTTTCTGACCGGCTTTCTGGCACACCAGAACTTATTCAACTACAACATATTAATAATCATACATATACTGTCATGCGAACTGCTGCTGATCATGATCCCTTTTTCTAAATTCTTCCATATGATTTTCTTCTTTATAGGCCGGTTCATGATTATCAATGAATACAGCCTGGGATCCCCCAAGCGGTCATGGCAGTTTTAGACGAATTCGGGAATAATTCCGCGGAGCAATAAATGAGCGATAACAACCATCACAAAGTCGACCTCAAGGCAATTCAGTCGATTTTAAAAGAAAACAAAAAACAGATCAAACTCGGACTGACCATGTGCGCCCGTTGCAGCATGTGCGCGGAAAGCTGTTTTTTATATATGTCCAGAGATTATGACCCGGAATATATGCCGTCATATAAATTTTTGAACTCTATCGGGAAAATATATAAAAAAAGGGGCAGGATCAGCAACGGCCGGCTTGAAAAAATGCGGGATCTGGTCTTTAAAAACTGTGTGTTATGCACCCGCTGCTACTGCCCGTTTGGGATCAACATTCCATCCCTGATCACGCTTGGTCGCCGGATATGCCGTTCCCAGGGGGTATTCCGGGAATATGATCAGGAGCCGGATTTTAAGACATCCGACCCGACGCTGTAATTATTGAGACCCGGACAAATTGCAACTTCTTTGAAAATTCTTTTGAATCAATCCGTTAAAAAATAATCTTTCAAATATTGCACCATCCAGCCGGATATGAAACCCGAGCAGTAAGGACATGGTCAATCACGCCCCTCATCCTTCGATTCTTCATGTATTATAATCAGTTTCTCAATATTTTTAGACAGCTCCGAACACCAGGGGATTGATTCCAGCCAGAATTGTCTTAATTGTCCAAAAAAGCCGTCAATCACTTGGATATTTCCGGATCCGTCAATTTCCCGAAAAATTTGTTTTAATTGAGTTAATACAAATGCCTCATCCCCATTCGCACCAAATTGTCCTGTTTCCAGTTTATCCGTCAACAGGATGATTTCTTTTTTTAATTTATCCATTTCCCAATGTGTGTTCCCTAAAAAAGGACCGGGTTTTGAGAAAGACGAAAATCAAAACCCAGCGACCTCCCGGGTCGCGATCAACCTGGAATCCTCCAGCGCCGCTGTCCGGTGAACGGTTGATGCCTGATAATCGGGCATTGACAGCATCCTGAGAAATGCTTCCACCGAGGGGTATCTCACCAGAATCGCCTCATCCCAGCACTCGTCTTCAGGGGCGATGACACAGCCAAGCCCCTCCCCCAGCCAGATGGGTTGGCCCCCGACTTCCGTGAGCTTTTTGACAGCAGTCTCCGAATACCGCTGATAGGCTTCCCGTCCCGTGCAGGGAACCGCTTCAAACCCTTCCGGATAGAACGCGGTGTCCCGGAACTTCAACAAATTAATCATCACGATGGGGACACCGGCCGGCAGGCTGTTTAGAATCGCAGGTAATTTCTCTAAATCCGGATTGACCGTCTTCAATGATTTTTCCTTATTCATTTTTTTCATGAGGGGGAATACCCCATAATCGCCGGGAGTTCAATTCAGATGGGGAAATTATTCCCCGATCATATGCTGAATCCATTGATACATTTTATCAAATGTGTCGTTCCGGTTCACTTCATTAAAGTTTTCATGAAAATTATCTTTGTGCCGGACAATCGTGAGCAGCTTCTTATCCATACTGCCCAATAATTCTTCCGCCTGTGATGAATCCGCCACCTGGTCTGCGCCCGCAATAACGGCAAACGTGGGATGCTGCCATTTGGAAAAATTTTCCTTGACCCATTTCTGGGCTTTTAACAATTCACCGCCGAAACGCATAGTGGCTTTTGATCCCCGGATACCGTCTGCTTCATCCTTTCGGTGGCGCCTGGTTATATCTTCGTCATGGGTCAGAAGCTCGGTCAGGTCAGGGCCTGGAATGACGGCTTTGGGAATGATGGAT
Source organism: Desulfococcus sp. (assembly GCA_024641805.1). Lineage (GTDB taxonomy): Bacteria > Desulfobacterota > Desulfobacteria > Desulfobacterales > Desulfosalsimonadaceae > SURF-3. Next base: position 2,250 of record JAHECJ010000183.1, on the reverse strand, counting down.
CCGAACATCTTGATGATCGGGATCATAATGGGCGGAACTTTAATGGCATTTCCATAATAGGGAGAGGATAAAAGATATCCTTTGATTTCCGGATCACTGCCCGCATAGCGGATCCCGAAATGGGTGGCGATCAGCCCGCCCATGGAATGGCCCACGACAAAAATCGGAAGCCCCCTGTAGGCTTTTTTCGTCCACTGGAGAAAATCCGCCGTGTCTTCCAAATACTGGTCAAAGCTTGCGATAAAAATCTTTTCCTGCTTATGCCCCCGCAAGTCATAGGAAACCGTTGCAATGCCCCTTTCCTTAAAATACAGAGCCGGCGTCACATAATCACCGGCGTGCGCCAGGCCGCCATGAATGGCCATGAAAACAGCCTTCGGCGCTTCGGGTTCCCAGATATGAATATCAAATTCCTGTCCGTCTCTTGTCCTTAAAACATCCAGCTTTGTTTCGGAAAATCTCATCACAGGCTCCCATTTGAAAGTTTAATAAAAATTAACGACATGGCCTTATTATTAACGTGAAGCAGCCGATTTGTAAATCAGGTCTTTCCTGATTTTTAAGGATCAAAACCCCTATAAAATCCCACTTCATGATCGCAGTCGAACCCCATACCCATGAAACGGTATTTTTCATCCAGGCCAGCACCCATAATATCCTCCGGCAAAAATAACGACCAGACTCCAGGCCAGCACGCCCCCTGCCCGGAAAAATGGATGAAAAAAAGAAACCGTTCGCGGCCGGTAACATGCCCATAAAACGGCCCAGCCAAAAAAAAGAAGAAAAAGTCCGGCCGCTGTCAGCTTGGGATGCGGAAACTCCGCGGATGGTGACGTCATCATCATACCAAGCCCCAGCAGCGCACCGGCAACAAGAAATGCACCGGCGCCCCATGACCAGTTCTTTAATTTAAAAGGCGACGTAAAGGAGTCGGTAATGGGCTTGCCCCATTGTTTTTTCGGTCTGTCGGCAAGACAACAAACTTCCACCGCCTGGTCAAATCCTTTCAATCGCATATATCCGACTTTATTGCTGGCGGGCATGTCCCGGCATTTTGTCCCGTTTTTTGCGGCTTCTGCGGATATCAAAACCTCCCCGGGTTTTGCCGCAGTCTGGAGCCGGCAGGACAGATTCACCGCATTCCCGATAATATCGCCATCCTGAAGTTCCAGCACCGGACCGCAATGAATTCCTACCCGAATCCGGATCTTTTCACCACGAGGTTTTTGACTGTTTTCTTCATCCAGACGCTGTTTTATTAAGCGAGCGCATCGGGCGGCCCGGCCCAGATTTTCCCGGCCGGTCCAGCAGGCCATGATGGCATCCCCGGCGGTCATTACGACTCGCCCGTCAAATTCGCTGATCAGGCTCCGGGCGGCATTTTCAAACCGCCGGACAAGTTCCAGCGCCTGGCTGTCGGTACTGTGGCTTACAAATGTGGAATACCCGACAATATCGATGAACATAATAACGCAGGTTCGTTCATGCGCCGGCAGCCCCCTTTTCCCCGCCTGCCGGAGATGGTGAATCAGGTTTTCCTGTCCGCTTTCCCGTGTCCGTTTACTGTCCAAGGCGTTCCCTTATTTTCAATTAATTAAAATTATAACAGATACCCAAAATTATCCGGCCCAAAATGTCAATAGTTTAATGGTTCCGGCGCCGGCCTTGCGGAGCGCCTGACCGAAACCGGAAAACACCCCCCTGGGCACGCCGGTTACCGGACCGCTTTTCCTGCTTTCATCGACCATGCCCATGGGCAGTTCCATGGGAGAAGAGACAATATCGGTTATCCCGGTGACAAAATTCCTTCCGACCCGCTGAAAATAGTTGGCATGATCCAAAAATTCCACCGTAATCATACCGTCTGGCGGAATATTTTTTTCAAAGCGCACGGAAATAAAGAGATAGTCTTCGGAAATACCTTTATTAAGAAATGCGTTGTAAATTTCATGGACCTGGTTTGATGCGGCATTGTATTGATCGGACGGGAACACGGTTTCTATGGCCAAAAAACAGGTGATGACCACTTCCCTGAAACCGCCTTTTTCAAAATAATATCGGGTTAAATATGAGGCAATGGGAGTGTCCCTGGCTTCACGGGGAACACCGCTGATTGTAAAAACCGTCATATCATCTTGCTGGGCGACTTCTATTCCTACGCCGGGCAGCACATTACCGGTTTCGCCGGCAGGATCTTCCTGGCCGCCATAAGCCGGCGCAAAAAAAAGAAAAACAACCATTCCAACAGTT
>JAHECJ010000182.1 GCA_024641805.1 Desulfococcus sp. | reverse complement strand
AGCCTCTTTGGCGACTACCCGGGCGGTTTCTTTTGCGATGATCTCCGTCAGCCGTTCCTTGAGGGACGCTTTTAAAACCTTGCCGACATCTGTTGTGATCATGTCGGACGGCCCGGCTCCCGAAAGCGGTCCGACGGTCGGCGGCGCAATGTTACCGCTCCGGTCCTTATAAGTTGAAAAAGAAAACCGGATGGATGGGGGAAGAACGATATTGTGAGGAACCTTCACCGGGGACCGGCCCTCGGAGGCAAAAACAATCAGCTCGCCCGCTTGACGTTCCTGTCTGTTTAATTCAGATTCAGGAATAAACTGCCGAAAGTGTTCCACCTCATCGTCAAAACCCAGTCGCCTTCCCAGATCGCACAATTTACGGGCCACCGGCGAAGGATCCGGCAGGAGTTCGGCCAGTTTTTTGTATTCGATATACGCACCGTTGATATCGCCTAACGCTTCAAAACAGTGGGCGATCATGGCCCGGGTAAAATGATCCTCGGAACACGCCTCCGGATAGGTATCATACACCTGCAGGGACTGCTTGGCCTCCACCAGGGCACTTTCAGGATCTCCGAGCATGAGGAAATCCATCATCAGATAAGTATGGACCAGCAAACGTTCGGCATATTCCCCCTTGTAATCAGTAAGCCATTCACTCGTCACCAGGGAGGCGGTTTGCTGCCCGGCGCTGATCACCTCCTGCTCCTTCATTAATGCGGTGGCACTGAGCAGAAGATCAATACTGCCCTTATAGTCCCCGCTATAATAAAGGATGGCTCCCTTTTCCATGAAATATAACAAATGGTCCCGGCTTGACACATCTTCCGGACTGGATAACTCTTCGGATGCCTGATCCAGCTGCCCCCGATAGAAAGCATCCCTCGCCTGGTTCAGTTTGCCGGACGCACAACCGGAGATGACACTGCTCAACAGACAGCACAGCAGACAGACCCATTTGAATTTCCAAGCGACTTGAGATGATCTCATCATATCAGTCATTGATTCATTTCCGTGAGGTATCGAATATTTTTCCGTTTCCCGGCTGCGGCAGCTGATACCCTGCCGCAGCCGGTATGAAACAGAAAAAAAAGAGCCAAAAGAAACAGATAACCGATTCCCTGTTTACCAGCCGATAAACGGTTTTGAGGATTCACGGACGATTTCCGCGCTGTCGGTCCATTCGATGAGGCCGGTCTGCAAATCGGTCAGCTCCAGGGTCAGGCTGTAATACTGAAGGGTTTTCTTCTTCAGGCGCATCTGCTTGGGCTCCTTCTTTTCGATGGACCTGAGGGTTCCGGTCAGCATGTACTCGGCGCCCACCTGTTTTGCCCGCTGAAGCCGGGTCTCGGCGCTGACATTTCCGCCATACTGATAATCGGATTCACTTTGGATACTGTCCCGCTGGACTTTGTTGACAAACCGGGCTTTTCCGGATTGAAGGATTTCCTGCCGGATATCATCGGTGATACCACTGGTTTCGATGTGCTCTGAGGTACGGTTGGCAACGCCGTACACAATGATTACCGGCCGGTCATCACGTGCCACCAGCGGTCGTTTGTTGACCAGCGATGATACCAGTGTGCCGACGATGGCCTTTTTATCGGAAAAATCATAACCTTCATCATAGTGGATGACCTCGTCCGGAGAAATATCCCGGGTGGTTGCGCTGCAGCCGGCCATCATCCACATGATCATTGCCGCTGACACCCAAAAAACATTCATTTTCAAAAAATCCCGGAACATATGTTTCCTCCTTTTAAATCAGTTTGGTTATATTGAACAATCCGCATTGGTGCGATTTATGTTTGCAGTTTGCAAACGGCTCCCGTGAATCCTGCTTAGGATATGAAAAATAATATTAATTCGCAAGGCATTCGATCAGCTGAACATAAAAAATTTACAGACGGTGTTTTCCATATCATTTTGAACCGATACCGTCACCCAAAAATCTTGTCACCACGACCAAACTTATTGATTTTCTGATTGATGTCCAGATTTTCCCACGATACCAGCCACCTGTTTATATGATAATGTTTGCCTGCATAAAAATTATTTGTTATTAATAAAAACCGTTTTTAACAATAAAATTATAATAGGTTAATATAATGACAAAATCATCCAATCCTGACGGCTTTACACAAAAAGTGTGGAGTTTCTTTGCTTCAGTCAAGCTGTCCGTGGTCATTCTTTTATCCCTGGCAATGACCTCCGTTATCGGCACCATCATTCCGCAGAATGAAAGTCTCATGCTTTACCACCAGAAATTCGGTGACACCTGGTTCAGGATATTCAATATGCTGGATATCTTTGACATGTACCATTCCTGGTGGTTCCGGTCTCTTTTGTGCATGCTGACGATCAACATCATTGTCTGTTCCATCAACCGGCTGTCCTCAACCTGGAAAATCATTTTCCCCAAAAAGCCGAATTTTAAAATCAACCAATTCCGAAAAGCCAAAAACCGGCTGGAATGGCCGGCAACCGTCTCTCCCGAAGAATTAAAAAATACCTACGTCTCCTGGCTGTCCAAACGGTTCGGAAAATTTACGGTGGAATCCTCGGAAAACGGCTACTGCCTTTTCGGGGAAAAGGGCCGCTGGACCCGCCTGGGCGTTTATGGGGTCCACCTGAGCATCATACTCCTCGTCGCCGGCAGCCTGGTGGGATCTATCTTCGGGTTTGACGGGTATGTAAACATTCCTGAAGGGGAATCGACTGACAGTGTTTTCCTGAGGGACAATGAATCGCAAAAAAAACTGGATTTTGCCATTAAATGCGATGATTTTAATTTCACCCTCTATGAATCCGGCATGCCAAAAGAATACCGCTCCAGTCTGTCTATTATTAAAGACAATCAACCTATTGTAAAAAAAGACATTCTGGTGAACCATCCCCTTCGCTTTGAAGGTATTAATATTTTTCAGTCCAGTTACGGCAAAATGCCGGCAACGAAGCTGACCGTCACGTTTACTGAAAAAGATTCGGGACTTGTATATAAAAAGGAGGCGACCATGAACTCGCCCATCGAGATGCCGGGCAATTCAGGGACGTTTACCGTTGAGGATTTCAGGGCCAATTTTTCATTCCGGGGGGTCAATCTTTCAAATACCTTTTTATGCTCCATGATCCCCAAAGAAGGAGAGCCGAAGCATATCATCATCCCGGCGGATTTTCCCCGATTTGACATGATGCGCCAGGGAGATTTCATCATTTCCATCTCAGATGCGAATTTCAAATATTACACCGGCCTTCAGGTGACCAAAGATCCAGGTGTCCCCCTGGTTTACGCCGGCTTTTTAATTATGATCATCGGATGCTATGTCACATTCTTCATGTTTCATCAAAAAATTTGTGTCGAAATCAGCACGGCCGGCGGTAAAACAACGGTAACAGCCGCTGGGATTTCCGGGAAAAACAGACCCGGCATGAATGCAGCCATCCGAAGACTGTCCAACCATCTAAAAAGACTCACTTAGTTAAAAAAAGGATCGATATGTCAAGTTCAGAAATATTTTCCATCATAACATTTGTTTATGGATTCGCAGCAATCCTGTATGTCTTTTCATGGATTTTTAAAAAAACGCTCCCCGGCAAACTGGCAACAGCAGCCACAATCGTCGGCGCTTTAGGCAATTTGGCCGGTATTATTCTCCGGTGGGTGGAATCATACCAGATGGGGATCGGACATGCCCCGTTATCCAACCTGTATGAATCCCTGATCTTTTTCGCCATGGCCATTGCGCTGATCCATCTCTTTATCGGCTACCGGTACAAGATCCAGTTTATCGGTGTGGTCGCCAGCCCCATTCCGTTTCTGGTCATGGCCTATGCCTCCCTGCCGAAAATCGATAATGCCATCCAACCACTGATTCCTGCGTTGCAGAGCAACTGGCTGATCGCGCACGTTATGACCTGCTTTATCGGGTATTCTGCGTTTGCCATCGCCTTTGGCGTCAGCGTCATGTTTCTGCTCAAGTCCTCGGGCAACCGCCAGGGGTCAGACATTCTCAGCCGCATACCCGATTTTGACACGCTGGACGATCTGACCCACCAGATGGTCATGTTCGGCTTCCTGTTTTTAACCGTCGGGATCATTACCGGGGCGGTCTGGGCCAATCAGGCCTGGGGCAGATACTGGGGATGGGATCCGAAGGAGACCTGGTCTTTGATCACCTGGCTGATCTATGCCACGCTTCTGCATGCCCGTTTGATGCGCGGCTGGCAAGGGAAAAAAATCGCCATATTGTCCTGTCTCGGTTTTTTTGCCGTGATTTTTACCTACTTCGGCGTGAACCTTCTACCGGGCCTGCACAGTTACCAGTAATGTATTTTTTATTGACAAGTCAGCCCAAAATCGATATCCATTTTTTTTTTGAATAGATAAATATTTCAACAAACTATTTTCCTAAAAACGCCCTGTTTAACACGGTCTAAGCGGGTGTTATACGACTAACCTCTATAGATTTGACGGAGTTTACATGAGTAGCACAGACCACAACCAGACAGTTTCAGCTGAGGCTGCGCCGGATCCGGTCAATCATGAACCGGGATCAAACAACTGTTCCTCTTCAAGATCATCCGGATGGGCTTTTTTTCTGTTTTTCATGATCGGCTTTGCGGGAAGTCTCCTTACCGGCTGGATCCTGTTTCCAGAGTTACTCTATTCCCAAAAAAACCAGCCCATTGACTTCAATCATGCTGTTCACCTGGACATAGTTTCCGATGGATGCAATTCCTGCCATTTTTTCCGGGAGGACGGCAGTTTTGCCGGAATGCCGGAATTAAGCAGCTGCATCGACTGTCATGAATCCGCTCAGACCGACAACCCGGAAGAAATCAAATTCGTTGATGAATATGTGACCCCCGGCATCGAAGTCCCCTGGCTCAATCACTCCAGACAACCGGACTGCGTTTTCTTCTCCCATGCCGCCCATGTCATCGGCGCGGGCATGTCCTGCGAAAGCTGCCATGGCGATATCGGAACTTCAGAGCATACCCGGGTTTACGAGGAAAACCGGCTGACCGGATACAGCAGAGACATCTGGGGCCAAAGTATTTCACGTTTAGGAAAACCGGAGCCGGGCGCCCCCATGACCATGAAAATGAACGACTGCGCCAAGTGCCATTTAGAAGAAACCGGGCATAAAGGGGCATGCTTTCAATGCCACAAATAAATCTGATTAAAACGGATAAATGGTTTTAAATCGTTTTTGATATACCTTGCGAGGATGATTCCATGAAAATTGATCGAAGAAGTTTTCTGTCATACGGAACGGCACTTGTGCTCGGGGGAGCCGCCGGTTCAATGCTGACACCGGCCCCCTGGAAACTGATGGATGATGCGGCAATTTGGACACAGAACTGGCCGTGGACTCCTGTTCCGACAGACGGTGCGGTTTCATACAAACAATCCGTCTGTACCCTTTGCCCCGGCGGCTGCGGCATCACTGTCCGCATGGTTAACAACCGCCCGGTTAAAATTGAAGGGTCCAAGGACTACCCGGTTAACAAAGGCAGCCTATGCCCCATGGGCATCGCCGGGCTTCAATATCTGTATAATCCCTCACGGGTGACGTCTCCATTAAAAAGAGAAGGCAAAAGAGGCGAGGAA
>JAHECJ010000181.1 GCA_024641805.1 Desulfococcus sp. | reverse complement strand
TGAGTTGCGCCAACCAGAACTTTATGGTTTAAAATAGCATATTCTTTAAATTTTTATCAGGAAAAACTTGGCAGGAGAAAAACGACTCATTTTTCTGTCTGGGCATGCGCTGCTAATGCTTTCCGGTTGGATAGCGCAGCGTTCTTTTTGCGGGCAGATAATTTGGTGATTGCTCCCAGCGCTTTTTTTGACGCAGATATGGTATTTTCATAACTGCACTCTTCCAAAACCGCCTTTTTCGATTCCGTCAGAATTGATTTTCCGGTTGACGTGCGGGCGATCACCGTGGTCCAGCCATTTTCGGCCCCCACCCCGCCGCAGGATATATCCGCCAGTTCCGCTGCATAATCCCTGCAAAAATAGCAGGCAAACCGTTTCATGAATTCAAGTTCATCTAAAATAATCCGGATGTTCCGGCCATCGTTTAAATGGATGATCAGATCTTCCTTGATGTTGATTTTCTTCACATCGGCCCATTCAAATCCCCCGATCCGGGAAAGCTGTTTTTGCTGTTTTTCTCCAAACACAAAATTACCGGAGCAAAAAAGCCCGAAACAATACTTAATGGTTTCAGACGGAATCAGGGACAGCGCCTGCATCCGCCGGACCGTTTCGATCTGACATGGCGTGCCCACAAAGGCCAGCCGCTTCACCCCTTTTTTGATCACCGCGCCAAAGGCTTCAATCGTGGCGTAGGTCAGATATTTGTCACTGTAATTTTTCATGCCGTGGGAGGTGTCGAAAAAAAATCCGGCAGCGCTGATGATCTCATCCCGGCTCAGGGCCAGATGGGGCTCCCGCCGGAAACGTCCCAGCGGGCGGGTCACAATCGCACCGTCGATCAATCGGTCATCAAACAGTTTTAAAATCAGGCCGGTGACCACACCGCCGTCCGTGGCGTGCTGAAGTACCTGCGGGTCGGCGGAACGGGCAATGGTCAGTTCCAGGATTCTCCCTAAGGGCGGTTTCCAATCCACATTCTGTCTGGTTTCATCCGTCAATTCATCGTTTTCCGGACAGATGGCATGACATATGCCGCATTCAATGCACCGGGATGCATCTTTATACCGCGGTTTGCCATTGTCATCGAGTTCCAGGGCGCCGTAGTTGACCGCGCTGCAAAATGTGACACACCCACCGCACCGATGGCAGAGCCCCGGCTTTTGAACCTCTTCAATCAGGTCTTCAAATGTCTTCATGATCCCCCCGGGATGAAAAATGGATATAACCGGATGTATTCGGAAAAGCCGCCCAGCATTCTTTGAAAAACGTTATCCATACGGTTCAGAATTCAGTGCTCCAGGCACGATTCAATCATATTCAAAATCTGAGCAGTTTCAAACCCTTTTAAAAAAATAGCGCCGGAACGGCAGGAAGCACAACAGAGGCCGCATCCTTTGCATAAGGTGTCCGTAATTTTTGATTTGCCGGTCTTGTCATGGAATTTCGGCGCGCCATAGGGGCAGACGGCAATGCAAACGCCGCACGCACTGCAGATGCGTTCATCCACATAGGCGACCATGCCGCTGACCGATACATTTTTTGAAGACAACACAGTGACCGCCCGGGCTGCGGCCGCCTGGGCCTGGGCAATCGATTCGTCAACTGGTTTCGGCGAATGGGCCAGGCCGCAGACAAATACCCCTTCGGTGGCAAAATCACTTGGCCGCAATTTGACATGGGCTTCTTCAAAAAATCCGCTGTCGCTGACCGGCACCTTATAAAACTGTGCCAGCGGGTTCTCTTTATCATTGATAATGGCGGAGGCAAGCACCAGCAGATTCGCTCTGATTTCCATTTTCCGGCGAAACACGCAATCCGAAAAACAGACATTCAGATGACCGTTATTTCCCCGGATTTCAAAAGGCTGGCCAAAATCATAGCGGATAAAGTGAATCCCTTTTTCGCGGGCGCTGCGGTACAAATCCTCCCGCAACCCATAAGGCCGCATATCCCTGTATAGAATATAGACTTCACAATGATCATTTCGTTCTTTAAGGCTCACCGCATTTTTAATGGACTGGGTGCAGCAGACCTTGGAACAATAAGGCCGCTCCGGAATCCGGGAACCGACGCACTGGACAAATACGATATGTTCAAAATTATTGGGCATTGATTCATCGGCCAGCCTGCTTTCAAGTTCCATATTGGTTATTACCCGGGGATCTTCTCCGTATCGGTACCCTTCGGGTTTGAGTTCCGCAGCGCCGGAGGCGATAATCGTCACACCGTGTTCGAAGACCTGTTCGCGATGACCCGATGCCACGGTGGTTTTAAAACTGCCGACAAATCCTTCCACCTTATTTATTTCCGCATTAAATACCACTTCAATGTTGTTATCAGAATGCACGTCTTCAATCAGCTTCGAGATGTACTGCCGGATATCCTCATTTTTCCATGTTTTCTGCAGATGCCGCGCGTTCCCGCCCAGGACGTCCGATTTCTCGATTAAATAGGTCTTAAATTTCTGGACGGACAGCGTTTTTGCCGCCATCATGCCGGACACGCCGCCGCCGATGACAAGTGCCGCCTCCTTAATACTTAACACCGGGTCGGCCAGCGGTTCATGCATCGCGACCTTTGCCACCGCCATTCTCACAAGATCTTTGGCTTTCTCGTTTGCCTGTTCTTTATTCTCTTTGTGCACCCAGGAACATTGATTGCGGATGTTGGCCATTTCAAACAGATATTTGTTCAGACCACTGTTGATTAATGTCTCCTGGAACAGCGATTCATGACTTTTGGGTGTGCATGCCGCCACCACTACCCGGTTGAGCCGGCGTTCCCGGATGATCTCGGCCATTTTATGCTGGGTGTCCTGGGAACAGCTGAACAGGTTTGTTTCCGCGTAAGCAACCCCCGGTAACCCCGAGGCATACTCGACCAGGGCCGGCACATCCACATATCCGGCAATATTGGTTCCACAGCTGCAGATAAACACGCCGATATTGGGCGGCATGCCTCGAATGTCTGTTTCTTCCGGGATTTCCCGGGTTCGGGTCAGCGTCCACCTCGCGGAATTGAGCCGGCTGCCGGCCGCACCAGCTGCTGCACTGGCATCAATCACCGAGGATGGGATATCTTTGGGTCCCTGGAATGCACCGCACACATAAATTCCCGGCTGCGAGGTTTCCACCGGCCGGAAGCTGTCTGTTCGCGCGTATCCATACAAATCAAGGCTCACATTTAATCGATGGGCCAGTTCCACCGTCGATTTGTCCACCGCCAGACCGACTGACAGCACCACTATGTCAAATTCTTCCTCCTTCCGCCGGCCGGTTTCATCCACATAACGGATCATGTGCATCTGATTTTCATTGACCGGTTCAACCACCGGAATTCGGGATTTGATAAACCTCACCCCCAAATCATCTCTGGCATGGGTGTAATACTGTTCAAAATTTTTCCCAAAGGTTCGGATATCAATATAAAAAATTGCGGTGTCCAGGTTTTTGCCCATGCTGTGTTCCTTTGCCAGCATGGCTTCCTTGACGGCATAGGTGCAGCAGACGCTTGAACAGTAACCCCTGCCCGGCTGATGAACATCTCTTGAGCCCACACACTGCAGCCAGGCGATTTTTTTAGGCTCCTGATGGTCCATGGGCCTGACAAGGTGCCCGCCATAAGGGCCGGAAGCAGAGAGAATCCGCTCAAACTCCAGACTGGTGACAATGTTCGGAGACTTTTGGAACCCATATACGTCGTACGCCGCCGGGTCATAGGCGCGGCTTCCGGCGGATAACACAATCGCGCCGACATCAATATCTCTTTCGGTTAAACGGTCTTCAAAATTGACGGCATGGGCGGGACAAAACTTCTGGCAGGCCTTACATTTCGATTTTGTCAGGTACATGCACTGGTCCGGATCAATGGCGTATTTTAACGGTACCGCCTGGGCATAGGGGATATAGATCGCCTTTCGCTGGTTCAGTCCCCCATTGTACTCATTGGGGATTTTACGCGGGCATTTTTCCGCACACATGCCGCAGGCAATGCATTTATCCACATCCACATAACGCGGATGCTGTTTCAGTGCGACCGTGAAACTGCCTTCCTCTCCGGAAACTCCAGATACCTCGGACAGGGTGAGCAGTTCGATATTGATATGTCGGCCGACCTCGACCAATTTGGGAGAAATGATTCACATGGCGCAATCGTTTGTCGGAAACGTCTTGTCCAGTTGGGACATCATCCCCCCGATGGAAGGGGAGCGTTCCACCAGATAAACGTAATAGCCGGAATTCGCAAGATCCAGCGCCGACTGCATACCGGCGATCCCTCCGCCGACCACCATCACGGAACCTGTTTTTTGTCCTGACATGTTTTATTCCTCCGTCATAAACAACTGAATCTCGCTGAGGTCCAGATGATTCTTTTCAAGACCGAGCGCACGTTCGTCAATCCCCATGGAAAGGCCCAGCAGCTGCGGAAATAGAATCGGAGGCAGCGGCTCTGGGTTATTGTTCTTTTTCCATGCCTGCTTTTGAACCAGGTCCAGCTGAATATGCGTAAACGGGCAGGCCGTGCAAATATAGTCGGCCCCGGACTCTCTGGCATCAGTGACTTTCCGGGTCATCATTTGAATGGAAAGGCCCTCATTAATCCCCATCAGGGGCGCGCCGCAGCAATCCGTCTTTCTTGACCAGGCCACAGAATGGGCGCCGGTCAATTCCACCAGGTGATCAAAAATAGACGGAGACAGCGGATTGTCGAACTGTGTCACCGAGCTGGGCCGAAGGGCATGACAGCCGTAGCTTGCCGCAATGGAGATGTTCTGGAATGGATTCGTGATATAATTTTTGAGAGTCTCCGTTCCCACATCATGGTAAAGAACGCCCAGCAGATGTTTGATCCGGAGTTTCCCCTGGTACGCCAGGTTTTCTCTGGAGAGGATTTTCTGGATCTTTTGGTTCAGACCTTCATCATGGCCCAGAATATGCTGGGCCATTTTCAGGTTGCCGTAACAGCACTTGCACATCACCAGCATGTCAAAACCGGTCTGCTCCGCCAGGGCCAGGTTTCTGGCAGCCGACGCCACAAAAGCCTCCCGGTTCTGGTTTCTGACCGGGTACCCGCAGCAGTTGAATTCCGGAACATGCAGGAGGTCGATTTCCAGGTTGCGAAAAACCGCGATGGTTGATTCCTGATACTGGCTCACACGCGCCGGGATGTTGCAGCCGACAAAAAATGCATAGGTCATGGGATTCATCCGAAGGTTCACGGTTGACTCTTCCGTTTTATCCGGCTCGGGACTCCTGTAACTGCTCGACCGCATAATTTTTAAGACGATACAAAAGATCACACACCGGCACATTCTGGGGACAGTGTTCCTGGCACTGGTAACATGTCAGGCAATACCAGATCATCACCGAACGAGATGCCGGTTTGGTCAGGTTCAGCCCCAGGCTGCACATGATCTGATGGGGCAGCAGGCCGAGGATTTCTTCGGGGTTTTCATAATTCGCCACCACCGGACAGATAATCGTGCAGTTCCGGCAATCAAAACAGGCTGAATAATCGGCAGTACCCATCATTACTGCGCTCTGGCCGAATGGGGCGCCCTTTGGAAAAATCACGGGGGCATGCTCCCTGAAAACCGGATGCCCG
>JAHECJ010000180.1 GCA_024641805.1 Desulfococcus sp. | reverse complement strand
AAAATTTTCTCTAACTTCTTCAAGCCTGACCGTATCAGCTTAATAGCCCGTCAAAAAAATCATTCCCCTTATCATCGACAATAATAAATGCCGGAAAATCCTTGACAGTGATCATAAAAACGGCCTCCATGCCCAGTTCCGGATATTCGAGAACTTCCACATGGGTAATGCATTCCTTGCCCAGCCGGGCCGCTGGTCCGCCGATGGACCCGAGATAGAAACCGCCATTCGTTTTACAGGAATCCGTCACCTGCCGGGTCCGGTTCCCCTTGGCCAGCATGACCATGGACCCGCCGTGTTTCTGGAATTCCGGAACATAGGGATCCATGCGCCCGGCAGTGGTCGGACCGAATGATCCGGAAGGGAAGCCTTCCGGGGTCTTGGCCGGGCCTGCGTAATAAACAATATGGTCTTTCAGGTATTGCGGCACAGAACCCTCTTTATCCAGTCTGTCAAAAATTTTCGCATGGGCGATGTCCCTCGCAACGATCATCTTTCCGGAAAGGAGCAGCCGGGTGGCCACCGGATATTTGCTCAATTCTCCGCGGATGGCATTCATTGACTGGTTCAGGTTTATTTTCACCGCGGCGGAGTCCCCGGCCTGAGAAACCGGCAGAAAGCGGGCCGGGTCCCTGTCCAGCTGCTCCAGAAAAATACCTTCCCGATTGATTTTTCCCTTAATATTCCGGTCCGCGCTGCAGCTCACGCCGATTCCAACGGGGCATGATGCGCCATGCCTCGGCAGCCGGACAACCCGGACATCATGACAAAAATATTTTCCGCCGAACTGCGCACCGATGCCGAGGGTTTGTGAAATGCCCAGCAATTCTTTTTCAAGCGCGATATCCCTGAATGCCTGCCCGGCTTCATTGCCCTTCAGGGGAAGATGGTCCAGGTATCCGGCGGATGCCAGCTTAACGGTTTTTAAATTCATTTCCGCGGAGGTACCGCCCACCACGACCGCCAGGTGATACGGCGGACAGGCGGCGGTCCCTAACGATTTCATCTTCTGAGTTAAAAAAGCGGTCAGTGTTTTCGGATTCAATATCGCCTTGGTTTCCTGATATAAATAGGTTTTATTGGCCGACCCGCCGCCTTTGGCAATAAAAAGAAATGTGTATTCATCTCCGGGTGTTGCATAAATCTCCACCTGGGCCGGCAAATTGCATCCGGTATTTTTCTCTTCATACATGGAGAGCGGCGCCATCTGGGAATAGCGCAGGTTGTTGCGGGTGTATGCATTAAAGACACCTCTGGACAGCGCTTCCTCATCTGAAAAACCGGTCCAGATCTGCTGTCCCTTTTTACCCATCACAATCGCGGTGCCGGTGTCCTGGCACATGGGAAAAACAAAATCCGATGCGATCACCGCATTTTTCAGCATTTCCAGTGCCACGTACCGGTCATTCTCCGAGCTTTGACTGTCTTCCAGGATCTTTGCCAACTGTTCCAGGTGGGAAGTCCGGTAAAGATGGGCCACATTCTGAAAAGCTTTTTCCGCCAGCAGGGTCAGGCCTTCGGCCCCGACGCTGATAATATCCTTTCCATCAAATGAACCCACCGTCACATGGCCGGTGGTCAGACATTCATAACCGGTCATATCCTTTCCCACCTGAAACATGGGCTGATAGTGAAACGCAACCATTTCAGACTCCTGATTTTCTATTTTTCATCATCACCAAACGCCCGGGCGTGGGTTTTTAATGCACACAAATCACCGCACATGGTACAGACATCCCGATCCTTGTCTTCACTGCCAAGACGCACTCTTTTTGCTTTTTCCGGATCAATGCATACCTCAAACATGGTCTGCCAGTCAAACCGGTTTCGGGCCTCCGACATTTTCCGGTCCCGCGCCCATGCGGAGGCAATCCCTTTTTCCAGGTCACCGATATGGGCGGCAATTTTTGATGCAATGACCCCTTCCCTTACGTCGTCAATGGTCGGCAGTGCCAGGTGTTCGGCGGGGGTGACATAACACAGAAAATCCGCTCCGTTTGCAGCGGCAATGGCGCCGCCGATGGCAGACGTGATATGATCGTATCCGGCGGCAATATCCGTGGGAAGGGGACCCAGAACATAATACGGCGCACCGCCGCAAATCCGTTTCTGCATCTTCATATCACCCGCAATCCGGGAAAGCGGCACATGGCCGGGCCCTTCAATCATCACCTGGACCCCGGCCTCCCGTGCCAGCTGCGCCAGCTGCCCCAGGATGATCATCTCCGTAATCTGGGCCCCGTCTTCGGCATCAAAAATGGTTCCCGGCCGGAGGCCGTCACCCAAAGACAACGTCACGTCATATTCCCGGCAGATTTCCAGCAGCCGGTCATATTTTTCATACAACGGGTTTTCCGCTTTATTTTTAATGATCCATTCCGCCATCAGGCTGCCGCCGCGGGATACAATCCCCATCATCCGCTTGCTTTTTCTTAATACGTTGATGCTCTCCCGCGTAATGCCGCAATGGACGGTAATAAAATCAACCCCGGATTTTGCCTGATATTCAATTTCATCAAAAATCTCATCTTCGGTGACATCGGCGCACAGCCGCTTTTCCGCAAACACCTTGCTGATGGTTTTATAAATCGGCACGGTTCCGATCATCACCGGCGAATGCGCTATGATTGATCTTAATATCATCGCGAGATCGCCGCCGGTGGAAAGATCCATGACCGCATCCGCGCCGGCGGCCACCGCCACATCCAGCTTTCCCAGTTCCTCATCAATATTAAAATGGCTGGGAGATGTCCCGATGTTGGCGTTTATCTTGGTTTTCAGCCCCTTGCCCACGCCCCTGGCGGTAAAGGCATGATGGATGTTTTTCGGGATCACCACCGATCCCTCGGCGACCCGCTGCCGGATCTCTTCGGCTGAAATACCTTCATCCGCCGCGACCTGGTTCATCGCCTCTGTGATCAACCTTTTTTTGGCCTGTTCTAGCTGTGTCATATGATATAACCTGTTCTCTCATTTAAACATGAATTCTTATAAACGGCGCGGCTTTGCCGGTTTGCGCATTAAGCACTACCCGAATTTTTTCCTATTTTTTCGGAAGCTTTAAACAACTCATTATAATCCATTAAAAAACCGTTAATGGCAAACGAAAAAAACGTCAAATTCAGTGCGCCTGAACCAATCGTGTTGCAACTGCCGGTTAAAGACGTCCGGCCAGTTCAGCCGCCACCTTTTCTCCGGAGAGCAGCATCCCGCCGAATATCGGTCCCATCCTCGGCCCGCCGGCGGTAGCATTGGCCGCCATCCCGGCCACATAGAGACCCGGAAAGACCTCCCGGGTATTTTCGATGGTCAGGTTTTCCGCATGGTCCGCCCACATGGACTTTTCGCCTTCAATTTTTCCGCTGGGGGTCATCAACTCACCCGGGACTTTTCGAACCACCACCTTCACGACTTCCGTGGCATGGCCGGTGGCATCCACCACGAACTTCGACCGAACCGTCAGCGGATCAATATGCAGACCGGCCATTTCAACCGGTGACCAGTTGATGACGAGCCCTGTAATTCCTTCCGGACGCATCATCACATCTTCCACGGAAATACAGTTGAACACGGTAACACCCGCCTGAATGGCTTTTGCCGTCAAAGAACTGATGGCTTCCACCGCATCCGCAGTGTAGTAGTTTTCCTGGAATTCCCTGAACCGGATGCCGAACGCTTCTAAAATATGCAGCGCATCCCTTTGAACAACGATTTCATTAAACATCATGCCGCCACCCCACATACCGCCGCCGATGCTTAATTTCCGTTCGTACAACACCACTTTTTTGCCCGCTTTCGCAAGATAGTACCCGGCGACCAGACCCGAAGGCCCCCCGCCGACGATGGCCACGTCTGTCTCAAGATTATTGATTAATTTTTCATAATACCGATCGATAATTGCTTTTGTGATAATGACTTCATCCAATGCCATGGGACCACTCCTTTTATTTAAAGATATTTCATATATGATCAGGCAGTTATATCAGATTGCAAGCCTTAAAACAAAAAAAACCGTTTCCCGGCAAAAGGAAACGGTTACAAAAAGAGGGCAGCCCACTTTTTCTTAAAAATTTTTCGTTTCCCTTCGCAGGTATTATCCTGATCAGGTTCCAAGGGTTACCCGGAATCCGGATTCTCAGTTGCCTTGCAACACCCCTAACAATGTCTTTGTGTTGTAAAATATGATCCGGTTGTCAAGAAAAATTAAATCCGGTCATGGCTTGCCGATGCGGTTTGGGTTTCCAAAAAAACGATGAAAATATGACGCAACCGATCGAAATATCAAAAAACCCAATCATTAAAAATTGACATCCGGCGATTTTTTTTATAATATCTACTCAACTGTTTAAATAGAATCATGACAAATAATTTTGTTTAAATGAGCCTATCCTTATGAGCCCCCACAAAGACGATAACATTGCACTGGTTACCTCAAAACTGATCGGACTGATCCTTAAAATGCCGTTCGAAGAGCGACAGAAACTTTTAACGGAAGTAGAGAGAAAAGGGTCGGGCGAACCAAATTATATCCGCCGAAAATACGACCGGCAGGACTATCTGATCAACATCGACTATACGGTAAGCAATCGTCTTTATAACGGGTTTGCCATTAACATCAGCGCCGGCGGCCTGTTCATTGAATCCCCCAAAAGCATCCTGCCGAAATTTTCGCCGGGTGACCAGGTAATCCTGTCCTTTGATCATCCTGGCAAAAAAGAACATATGAAATTAACCGGCAAGATCGCCCGAATTGATCAAAAAGGGATCGGCGTCCATTTTGAACAGGCGATTCTGGACTGGTGGACCACATAAATCCGCGTTGATCGGATCACGAGCATCGCACCCCCGCTCCAGCAATTCTTTGACCGCCCCGGACTTTCATCCACCGCTATTTATTCCATTTTGCATTCAAGATGACATCGAGGCGGCAAGAAGGAGGCGACGCAGGCTTACTGCCTGTAATTCGAGGAGCCGACGACGCAGCCAACAAAGATGCCGCTTGAATGCGAATTGGAATTATCTGATGACCAGCTTTATTTCATGACATTGCCGGGGTCCCAAATCCGTTGTCATTGTCCATTCCTTTCGCGTCACCTCAAAGAGAAACCCATCGGCCAGAAATGTCTGGTTCCCGCCATTTGCAATTGCATCTGAAAAGTCTTCGGGCGCAGGCCTTGGGGTAAGTCTGCTAATCAGAAGCTGCGCGGCTTTTTGGAATTCGGCGTGCGCCATTTCCGACTCCTCCGGATTCAGGACACTCACAATCAACCGGATTTGATCAACGGTTTGCCCGACGCCCTCCGCATAGAACGAAATTAAATTTTTAAAGGGATTTCCCGAACCAATAGGCATTTGACGACTGGAACATCCGCATTCATTATCATAAAAAGTCTTCCAGCCTGATGTGGGCAAACCAATACTGTTCAGCATGTTACAGGCTTCAGCCGGCCGGATGTTTTTGATACCGGCCTGAACATCCGCCGCAATCGACAGACAAAAAAAACCTGTCAGCATCAAAACCAGACTGATTTTGGTCGTCATATTCCCTCCCCTGCCTGTTAGCAAACAAAATTGGTCTCAGGTATTTTTAATGTTATGAAAATGAGAGAAT
>JAHECJ010000179.1 GCA_024641805.1 Desulfococcus sp. | reverse complement strand
CCCCGATCAGGTTGAGTGGACATCCAGTCCTAAGCCATACGGGGATTTATATATAGATGACGCAGCGGCCGGTTGCCCGCTCATTCATCCGCAAGGATTTATCCGTCCGTGCGTTGACTGGGAAGTCATCGGTCAGATGGTCAAAGAAAGATTTGGCATATAAGAAGATTAAACATCGGTATTGAAAAATTTAATGACCTTTCCGTTTTCCGGTGGCTTGTGTGCCAGAAAAATTACAATTTTCTGCAAGTCTCTAAAAAATCAATAATCACTTTGTCTAAAAAAAAATATGACCGCCGGGGTTGCAATTTTTAAATAAAGGCCTTACTTTAGCCGCTCACCCTGCCGATAAGCGGCGGGGTGTTTTTTTTTGCATATTTGCACAAATTTTTAAAAAGTTCAGGAGATAAATAAATGACAGACATTTCAAAAATCACGGTATACAGCGGCGGCCACAAGGGAACCGAGGCGGAATTCGGCAAACTTGCCGAAGCCTGGCACATGAAAGAAGTGAATATATCTTTTGAAGGACATGATTCCGAGCGCACCCGGGGCGTCAAAGTCCTGACCCAGGAAGAGCTGCAAAAAGGTGACGTCAGCATGGAAATCGTGTCAAAACTGATGAAGCGGACTTACTCTAAGACGGATAAGATCCGGAAAGTCATTCAGTCCATTTTTCACATGATCAATAACGGTTACCACGTCGTTGCAGTGGGCTGGATCCAGGCGGACAACACCGTCAAAGGGGGAACCGGCTGGGGGGTCGAGCTGGCAAAACTGTTCAACCGGCCGCTGAGCGTCTATGATCAGGACCGGAAGGGATGGTTCTCCTGGGAGAACAGCCAGTGGGTTCCAAGCACACCGGTGATTACCTCGGATACATTTGCCGGCACCGGCACCCGAAACCTCACCGAAGACGGGCGGCAGGCGCTCCGCGACCTTTTCATCCGATCTTTCGGACCTGCGGGGAAATAGTAAGTTATTGGTGGCCAGGCGCAGGTGGTCCGGCACCATTCATCAGCGGCGCTTAAATTGATTTTTCTTTTTAAGCGCTGTTTTTTTGTGGCGTCAAATTAAATATTAAAGTTTTGACCCTTTATTTGTTTTATTCAAGATTCAATATTTGAGTTTTATTCCTCTCATTTTCCCCCGGAATTTTTATCTGTCCCAAGCCCGAAAGAAGTCCATCCGTCTGCCTGTTGTCAATTACTGAATGGTCTCTCCGTGAGTCAGAAAAAAGATAATACTGTATATTTTTTTATACTGTCAGTATGGTTTCAGTGGGTGTTTATCCAGGTTGATATTTAGAAAAACAATATTAAAACATATAGTTATGATTTTCGTAACATGACCTATGATACGGTACATTTTTTGCAATTATTTTTAAATGATTTTATTATCTGATTTTTTAAAAAATATTAAAATCGTGATATCACGGGGAAAATAAAATGAGAAACGCCATTGTTGAACTAGATCTGGAAGCACAAAAACTTTACGAACAGTTTCAAGGGCTGGAAGATGTCAGACAATTTTATATTAATGAACAACAACAGTTGAATGAATGGCGCGAAAGCATGGTGGAGTTTGCCTATCTTTTGTCGCGTACATTAAATAATTACCGGCTCAGCAATACTTTTGTTAAACACAAGGATGAATTCAGGCCGCTCATTAACCAATTGAGCCGGATGCTTGAAATTCCGCAGAGAACCAAGGCGCGTAAGCTGACCATCAGGCATCGGGGGCTCGGTCTGGTGCATCATCAGGAAAACACCGTCGGAAAAGAAACTCAGTTTGATTATGTTATTTCATGCGGGGATTGCGTCGTAGATAAACCCTATATCGCGTATCTGGTTAAAAATAAAATCATCGATGATCCCGCGTTAATCGGAAAACTTTACAAAGCGTTTCAATTTTTTGCCTTTGCCGGTATTTATACCATCGAGATCGACTTAAATGACTGGAACGAAGGCAGTGCCCAAAAGATCAACTCATGCCTGATGATATGGGCACAGTATGTCAATGAAGTTGCAAAAGACTCCAAACGGGTTGTTTATAATGAATCAAATCATCCGGATGCCAATCTGACGATTCTGGCTAGCTTAAACCATTTCAATCGGGAGGACCTGGAGAAACTGGTCCGCCGGATCCACAGCAGTTTTATGAATTGACTGTGGGCTCCGGGTGGCCATCATTGTTAATTGCACACCGCAAATGACAATGGCCTTGCATATACGAAGAGAATGCGCGGATGTTGAGTATTTATGAAAATAAGTGTTAAAAATACATCAAGGAAAAAGATCAGGAAGGCCGGAAATGCCTATAATGCATTATTTCTGATCGACGGTCTGGACAAACGCATCGTCCGCTCCATGGTGGAAATCAACAATAATAAATATATCGAAATGTGGCGGGATTGTTTTGATAGAGATGGCCGGTTCAGCAGGGTCCGATTCAACCAGAACCGTCATGAATTTGAAAACTGGGAAGAAGCCTTTTCTCTGATATGGATGGATTTAAAATCAGTCAACCGGCAGGATGACCGAACTGCAATTATCAATTGTCTGGTGCATTTGATCCAGGACGATACCCAGGTCGGCCGGTATATAGATTTTATTTTAAAGGATTTCTTTTTTTATCCCCTGCATCTGCATTACTCGGATATCAACGCATTGATTTTTGTAAACATGCTTTTATTCGAGCATTTTGCAATGCGAAATCACGATTTTGAATTTACCCCGGAAGAGGTCCTGGTCTCCAAAGACGAAAAAAATAAGCAGCTCATCGACAGGTTGTCCAAGCTGATTGAAAGTCAGTGGGAAGATCGTTTTATTGAAAAGATCAAGACCATCAAGACCAATCTTTATCTGTCGCTGAATCCCCAAAAAGAAAAGTCGTCCCAGTTGCTGACCGAATCACTGATCCGGCTTCTCCGGGAAGTTTTTATCTTTTTAACTTTGGTTGGGGGGAAAACGATTTATAAGGTGGTGCGGGATACGGTTGAGGAATTTTCCCATGCGGATTCCGCGCTGTATAAATCTCAGAGAAGTCAGGATCATCTGAAAAACCTGCTGCGGTTTTTTCAGCTTTCCATTCGATGCCTGGTAATTCTGGGGGATGACGGTGACATCGAGATGTTAAGTCGCATTCCCATGCGTGAAAAGGAATTTATGTCCTTAAAGGGGCTGATGAACAAGGACCTGGCATTTCATCAGAAAACGGTCCGGAATATTGTGAACCTGGCACAAGACGCCATGGTCATGTTAAAAAACAAAGGTAAAAATTTTAACTCCGCTGAACTGGAAGACGAAGCGCTCAGCAATGTTCTCAAAAAGGTGTTTGTTATTGAAGATTAGATTTGGAGCTTGTACGACGGGAATCTCTGTAAACGAGTTAAAATTTTTTTCCTGGCTGGCAAATTCAATTGGTTCGGAAGCGGAAACAGGTTCAATGAAGATGATATTGTAGAGTTGATAAGGATTCAGCTGGCCATCTGCGGCGCTTAAACCCGATGGGGTTTAAGCGCCGTTTTTGTTGTGGAGTTCCGGCCATATTAAAGCTCTAATCGTTTAATCTGCGCTCAAAGTGCTGAAACCGTATTCGGAATTTGGAAACAAGGGTGAGTCGGTGAGTGGAAAAAAGTAAGCTATTTGCATCCAACCGGGCCCAACGCCCTCCGGATGAACCGCATCATACCCCGGATGATTTTTTCATCATTTTCAAGGGCATCCTCCCCGGCAAAGATCTTCAATCGTTCCCTGTAATAATCCGATATATACGAAAACTGGAGCATCACCATCAGGTTGTCGATGCAGAAGGATGTAACATATTCGTCCAGGTCCGCGGCAATCGTCCCGTCTTTTTTTGCCTCTGCCATGAGGATGCGGTAAAAATCCGCGGTAATGCTTTCCATCTGCTTGGAGAGTTTTTTGGATAGATGGGACAGGCCTTCGGAGGTGAGGTCCAGGTAAATCTGGTTGAGTTCCGGGTACTCTCTGGAGTATTTCTGGGCCATGCGCAGCAGCAGTTCAAATTTTTCAAAGATATCCCCACGTTCAAGATCCACACTAGATATTACGCTCTCCAGAACCCCGTATCCATAGTCCACAATGGTTAAAAACAGGCTCTCCTTGGATTCAAAATAATTATACATGGAGCCGATGCTGATGCCGGCATTTTTAGCAATGATATTGATATTCGCAGCGATAAAGCCCTTGGCGGCAAATTCGGCAATGGCCGCATCCATGATGCGTTTTTGCTTTTCTGCGGCGATTTTTTCAAACCCATCTTTGAAATGTTTTTCAAGAAAATAGGTTGTTTGATCGGTTTTAGCATCTGCAGGCGTTGTCATGTCCGTCTTTTTTTTCCTTTATTTAAATTTTGAACCCCCTGTATTTAAGGCCATGGCGCATCAGAGTTCAGGGATTTGCGGGCGTAAAGGCCCGGATGATTTTTGACTTTTGGGTTTCCGGTTTCATTTCATATTGATAGTGAGTGCTTACTCGTTTTTTAAGGTTTCTGTCAATAAAATTTATTTATTTCGGATGGTTTTGATTGTAGAAGCCGCGGGTTAAAATAATTTTCTTGACATGGCTCAGGCGTATGGATTACTTTGAGTGAGCGCTCACTCATATATTTTTTTACCCTTATGGCAAACATGGTTTACAGCTAAAAACAGAATTTTGAAATAAGCTAATTTAAGTCAAATATCTTGTTTAATAAGGTAGTTATTGTTTATTGACGTAAGCGTTAAATTTTTGTATTGTTATCCAAATTATACAGGGCCACTTTAAAATTTTAATTCACGGGGGAGGGATTAAAAAATGAAGTTCGGTAAACAGATTTTTTCAGGAATCGCCAGGTTTTCACCGGTCGTATTTTTCTGTTTTCTAACAGTGGTCGGTATGCCGGTGACCGCTCAATCGTCGAATTTTTACATTGGTTCCGGTATTTACGACATCACGGGGCCGGCTGCCGAACTCGGCATGATGGGATATTCCATGCCGGATCAGAAAACCGAGGGCATCAGTATGCGGCTGCGGTCGCGGGCCTTTGTGGTCGTTGATCCGGGTTCCGGAAAGCGGGTGGCGTTTGTCAGTGCTGATACCGGAATCATTCCCCAGGGCGTCAAACAGCGGGTGACCCAGCTCTTGCAAAACACCTACGGTGGCCTGTATACGGACAAAAATGTCCTTCTCAGCGCCAATCACACCCATAGCGCGCCCGGCGGATATTCTCATTATGCCATGTACGATCTGTCTATGCTGGGGTATGACGAGACCAATTTTAACTGCGTGGCCAACGGCATCTACCAGTCGATTGTCCGGGCGCACAACAACCTGACACCCGGCAGCATTCTGATCAACACCGGCCAGTTGAATGACTGCGGGTGGAACCGGTCGCCGATCGCTTACGAAAATAATCCGCCGGAGGAAATCAGCCGGTATGCGTCCAATACCGATAAAACCATGACCCTGCTCAAGTTCGTGACATCCGGAGGCCAGGAAATCGGAACCCTTAACTGGTTTGCCATTCATCCCACCAGCCTGGGGAACACCAACAAACTGATCAGCGGCGACAATAAAGGATACGCGTCGTATCTTTTTGAAAAAGA
>JAHECJ010000004.1 GCA_024641805.1 Desulfococcus sp. | reverse complement strand
AACGATATTGGTGATACCAGCGCCGGTACCGCCCACGGGGAACTTGAAGCTGCCACCGTCAAACTTGCGGCTTTCCAGATCCTTGATCAGGGGGTCGACCTTGTCTTTGCTGTCCACCATGAATTCGATGTTGTTACGGGTGGTGAAACGCAGATGGCCGTCACAATGTTTATCTGCGATTTCACAGATTTCACGAATGTGAGTGACTGTCATGAGACGCGCGCCGCCGACTCTGACGGTATAAACTTCATCACCGGTTTCTGATACATGAACCAGAACGCCCGGTTTTAAAATTTCATGATATAACCATTTTCCTTTGTTATTTTTAATAACTTCCGGATAAAATTCTTCATAATGCTGCGGCCCGATGTCAGTAATTCGATCTTCCATGGGCTTGTCTGGATTATAGCCAGATGATATAAAAGCCATTGTATTCACCCCTCCTATCGCAAATGGTGTTTTCTGAATTCATTAACGTCACGTTCCCAGCCACCGTCAACTTCTTCTTCCTTCCAGAAAATGTACGGGTTGTGGCGGGGTTCCTGAACATGCTGTGCAACCGGTTTGATTCCGGTCGCTTCCAGAAGCTTCTGGAAACCCTGACGTTTCATCAATTCACCAAGTCGTTCGCGGTTTTTACCTTCTTCCATCCACCAATCCCAGACTGCTTCAATAACGTCCTTGATCGCCTGATAGCCGTCTTCCTTGTTAACTTCAACAAATGGGACCAGCAGGGAACCCATCTGTGCGCCGTCAAGGATCGGGGCTTTTGCGCCGACGAGAATGGACAGACCGGTTTCTTTACCGGGTCTCAAGGCTCTGGGCATGACGTTGATGCAATGCATGCAGCGGGTACATTCCTTGTTGTTGATCTCCAGTTTGCCGTTTTCGTATTTCATGCATTCGGTGGGGCAAAGACCGATAACTTCTTTCTGAATATCAAAAGCACCCCAGTCACGGCCCGCATGAGCGCCTGCATTGGGTTTGAAGTCACCCTTTACATATCCGGCAACCATATCCTGATCAATGCGGATGTCATCTTTCCATGTTCCAATAAAAGACATGTCGGAACGGGCGATGGAGGCCACGCAGCAGTTCGGGCAGCCGTCAAATTTAAACTTGAATTTGTACGGGAAAGCCGGACGATGCAGCTCATCCTGGTAATCATTGGTCAGTGTGTGGCACAGATCCTGAGTATCATAGCAGGCATATTCGCACCGTGCCTGACCGATACAGTCCGCCGGAGTTCTGAGGTTGGAACCGGAACCGCCGAGGTCCTGGTTGTATGTATGGGTCAGTTCATAAAAAATTTCTTCAAGCTGAGGAGTCGTGGTTCCGAGGAGAACGATATCACCGGTGGAACCGTGCATGTTGGTTAAACCGCTGCCGCGGAATTCCCAAAGATCACATAAACTCTTCAAGAAGTCGGTCTTGTAAAACTTACCGGCCGGCTGATTGACGCGCATGGTATGAAAATGCGCCACACCCGGGAATTGCTGCGGCTGGTCGCAATAACGACCGATAACACCGCCGCCGTAACCGAAAACACCAACAATACCGCCGTGCTTCCAATGGGTTGTCCCGTCTTTGAATGAAAGCTCAAGAACGCCCAGCAAGTCTTCGACTACATCCACAGGCACTTGATATTCGATGTTTTTTTCATTTTTTGCCCTTGCTGCGGCTTCCTGTTTCATGTCGGAAACAAAGCTCGGCCACGGACCGCTCTCCAGCTGATCCAGCAAAGGGGTTTTGTGTTTTGCCATCGTTACCTCCCTTTCGTTAAAAATTTAAACCGTCTATTTTGGCACATTAGATTTTAAAATCCATACTAACCATCTGCCACCTTTGTCTTCTATTTCTAACCTGCTAAGGATACAGGTTTTCTATGCTTAGATTTTTTTCACCAAAAAAAATTTATATGGTTTAACACTCTGTTTGTCAATAAAAAAGGTGCAATGTATATGTTAAATATCCACACGCATCCCTTGATGGGAAAGAGCCACTCACCGGCTGTTAATCGCGGTATTGGGCAATTTCTTTCAATATCTCCGGCGCCACATCATATCCCAGTTCTTTCGCCTTGTCGCCGTGCTTGACTGCAAGCGCATATTCTTCTTTTTCCAGGTAGCAAATCGCCAGGTTGTTATGCGCAACAGCAAAATTGGCATCAATCTCAAGGACCTTTAAATTCGTTTCAATGCTTTTATCCACCAGCCCCTTGAACAAATAGGCATTTGCCAGTGTCGCGTATGCCTGAATAAACATATTATTGAAATTTACCGCTTTTTCCAGAGCAGGGATCGCTTTGTCAATATCGCCTTTTTGAAAGTAGGCAAAACCGATATTCCCATATCCTTCGGCAAAACGGGGGCGCGCATTGATACTTGCCTGGTTGTATTTAAGGCATCCATCCAGATCTCCCCGCTGGAGACAAATCCCACCCAGCTGAACATACGCCTCTGCCAGACCCGGGCTGCAGCGGATGGCTTCCTTAAATTCTTTTTCAGCCTCGTCTATCTGCCGCAAACTCAACAACCCGGTGGCCAGATTATAGTGAGACATGCCGCATTCGGAATTCCCCTGAATGGAATCCCGCTGTTCGGCAATAAATTCTTCCACGGTTTTTTTTTCAGCCATGTTTTATATTCCTTTATATTTTTAACTATTTGAATATTATCATAAATTTTATTTCAGCAAATTTCAGATGTCAGACCTAAATAAAAAGTTGTAAGGCCGGTTGTCAAGCAAAAACCAAAAACAGTTACCGGCTCTGCCGTCTGGCTTAATAAAGTTTTTCCGGATCCCGCCGGCCAACGGCTGTTTTTGATTGACATTCCATTTTCTTTTTTAATAAGGTTTTAAAAATAAGGATGTTAACCGCATCATCACAAATCGCGCTACCCCTGTTTTTCTGCTGCTTTCACCTGAACTTGTTTAAAAGCACAATAAAGCACTTGATAAACCATTGCAGCAGGGATTAAGAGATAAGCGGTCTGGGTTTTCTGATTTTATAAAATAAGCGAATAATATTCAAATCCACGGCAAACTGCTGGTTGCTGCAAATATTTTTAAGGAGGTTTTATGCGAGCTGGATGCTGTACGGCGATCATCACACCCTTTACCGAAAACTCGGTTGATTATGCAGGCCTGGAACAGCTGGTCCATTTTCAAATTCAAAACGGTATCACCGGAATTTTAGCCGTTGGGACCACTGGAGAAAGCCCGACTCTCAACTGGGATGAGCACAACCGCGTGATTCAGGAAGTTGCACGGAATGCGGCGAATAAGTGTGCATGCATTGCGGGAACCGGCAGCAACAATACGAACGAGACCCTTTCTGCAACCGAACATGCAGTTGCAGCCGGCGTCGATGCGGTGCTTCTTGTGGATCCTTATTATAACGGGCCGAGCTCCCTTGAAATTCGAAAAGAATATATCGAACCCGT
This sequence comes from Desulfococcus sp., assembly GCA_024641805.1. GTDB lineage: Bacteria > Desulfobacterota > Desulfobacteria > Desulfobacterales > Desulfosalsimonadaceae > SURF-3. The sequence goes on along the minus strand of JAHECJ010000004.1, from coordinate 18,326 downwards.
TGCCCGGGAATTTCCGACGGTACAGATTATTCCCTATGTTATTCCCGGGCGAACCGGGGCGCAGCTGCTTCCGGAAGACCTGGCCATTCTGGCCGAAACGTTTGAAAATGTTCGAACCGTCAAAGAAGCCACAGGCAACCTGGACAACATGAGACAGACCCGGAAATGCTGCGGCAGCGGTTACGTGATCCTGTCCGGCGACGACGGCATGACCTTTGACATGATGACCGATCCGGCAATCAACGCTGCCGGCGTCATATCCGTCATATCCAACATCGCCCCCAAAGCGGTCTCCAATATGGTAAACCTCTTAAGCCGGGGAGAAACCGCGGAAGCTGAAAAGTGCTTCGCTGCGCTTGCTCCCTTGTTTAACCTGGTCACGGTTAAAACCCTGGAAAAAAGCCCATACGGAGAGGTAACCTGCCGGGCCCGAAACCCGCTGGCCGTAAAATCTTTAATGAATATTCTCGGGATGCCGGCCGGTCCGTGCCGGCGGCCTTTGGGCAAAATGACTAAAAATGGCATTGCACAGGTGCTGTCAGCGGTTCGACAGGTCCAAACCGCCAATCCGGAAATTCTGGCGCCCGCCGCGGAATTCTTTAATATCGACATTGACGAACGGATCAACACACCAAAATACTGGGAAAGCTTATCCTATCCCGCTTACAAATAGACACTTATCCTCATCCAAACAAAAAGCCCCGGGAGCCGCTGATCATCAGCTCCCGGGGCTTTTTATAATGGTTATCATTTTTTTAATTTTTTGAACAAAAACTATTTTCCTTCACGATTTTCCCGCCGCAGCTTTGCGGCCTCTTCGCTCAGCGGGGATTCCCCCTCCTTGAACAACAGCCACTTCAGCCATTTGAATGAAAACCGCAACAGCGCAATCTCATCTTTTTTAATGTCCTCAATGGTTTTGGGATCAACATTATAAAGGGTCAAAAAGGTGCTTTCAAACACAAACCGCTTAAACCGGTCAATATCGTAACTTGCCGTAAAGAACATATTTTTGGTTTTTTCAGTCAGGCGGATATTTTTGGGGATGGATCGTTTCCGGACCACCAGTTCCGTCCATTCCGCATTAATATCATCATGGATATCCACACCCTGGTCCCTGCGCCATTCTTTGACCGTCCATTCCTGATCTTCTTCAAATCCCCTGCAGTGCGGCTCATTGATCATAATGTAAAACCCGTCTTTTTGTTGTTCCTTGTAGCTCAGCGAGGCGACGCCCAAGGGGTAATACCGGCAGGTTGTCGGCCGATCCTCATATATAAGACATCCGTCATCCCGGACAAACGGGCATGATTCTTGTTCATCATCCAACAGTTTTAACGTCACCACCGGAAGGTCTGTTTTTTCAAGCAGCTCGGGTTTGGTATACACCGCCAGAAATTCTTCTGACGACATCTGAAGCCGGTTTTTCATCCGGACAATGTCATACGGCGTCAGCATGATATTAATCCCCCGGCAGCACTGGGTAAAGCAGGACACTCCTTTGTGGCATTTGAATTTGAACCGGCTGTTTTCATCCAGCTGGATTGGCGGTATATTGGCTTTACTATTATTATCGGTTGGATCCATTAAAACGGTACTCCTTATTTATATATATTCAAATTTGATATGCGTGTAAAAAGTCAGATTTATTTTTCAGAGAAACACTTTTATCAAGCTCAGCCGTCAAATCAACCTTTTTTTAAAATTCACTGAATGATCCAGACACTGCTTTAATTCAAGTTTATGCAATGAGCCTTGCTCAAAGGGCCACGCAAAAAGGCCAAATGCAAGGCGCGTAAATTCGTCAGAAATGAGGCGTACTTTTTTGTACGTTGAATTGCTGATGAATGCAGCGCAACACAGCAGTTGGTATTTTTGCGTGGCCCTCATCCATTATTCAACACCCTCCGGCATCTTTGCCACCAAATCTCCTCCAATGCAGTACCCGCCGTCTAAACGGATCACGCTGCCCGTCATATAAGGGGCATCCCGTAAAATAAATAAAACCGTCTTCACCACGTCCGCGATTTTTCCCGTCCGCTTTAACAGCATATGATCCAGCAGCGCCTGCTTCTGATCATCCGTCAGCAATCCCCAGCCTCTTGTTTTTTCCGCATGCCGTGTTTCAAAAAAACCCAGCATTATCTCATTGACGCGAATTTTTGGCGCGCCAATCCGCGCCCAGGTTTCCGTTAAAATCGAGACTCCGCGGCTTGCGAGTGAATACCCCTCGTTAAAGATATAGCTGGCCGGACCGGATCGGCCGACAATGCCGGCGATAGATGAAAAATTGATCACGCAGGCTTCATCCGATTTCTGCAGCCAAGGCAGCGCTGATTCAAACACCCATTGCTTGGCCCGGAGCGTGGTTTCCATCTCAAGATCCCACTGCTGGCGGTTATACGCACCATGAACCACCGGCCATCCACCCCGTTCAATATTGTTAATTAAAATATCCAACCGTCCGAAACGATCAATGACCTGTGCCATCATCCCGTTGACTGCATCGGTATCGCGAAGGTTCACCTTGATTATCAAATGATCTTTCCCGGCGGCGACAAAATCATGCGTCATTTCTTCTAGAGATTCCTCCCAGTCGTAATACGTCAGGGCAACTTTTACGTTCTGCCTGGCCAAAGCAAGTCCAATGCCTTTTCCAATCCCTTTAATGCCGCCCAGTACCAATGCGACCGAATTATTCAGCTCCATATTGTTTCCTAATTTATGTTAATCGGATGCCTGCCTGATCGACAGATGCTCCCGGAAATAATTTTTGAGGTAACTCATTCCAAACCGCAGCAACGCCGTATCATCGTTTTTCACGGTGTCAGGAAGTTCAAGTTTTTCAAACCCTTCAACTCGCCCGAATTCTCTGAGATGATCGATATCATAGCACATTGTGTAAAAAAGTCTTTCTGCCCCTCCAGTTAAAGGTCCCGGCATGCATTCATTTTTCAGACTGATAATATCCATCATCAGATCATTCATTTCGTTATATGACCCGAGTCCCTGCCCGGATATCCAGTCCTTGACCGTCACCCGGCAATTCTGGTTAAAACCATGACAGTGCGATTCCTTTAAAAGAGCGTACCGGACATCTTTTTTCCGGCTTTCCCGGGATCGGCTTAATACACGAATCAGCGGATACATGCGGCATGATGAGGGCCTGTCTTTATAAACACTGCACCCGGAAAGCGTGACAAATGGGCAAATGCGTTTAAACCTGTCCGCCGGGGTGATCGTAATCACCGGGAGGCCTGTTTGGGGACCGACATGTACCGTTGTATACTGTTTAAGAAAATCAGAAGAAGATAATTTAAAATGATTTTTCAGGCGCACAATATCATAGGGCGTCAAAAACTGATTCAGGTCACGGCAGCACTCATTAAAACACGTCACCTGGCTGTTGCAGCTAAAACAAAACGCTTCTTCTTCTGTCAGTTCAATAATTTTTTCTGATTCCATAACCATTCCGGCAACGTAGTTTTATAAAAAAATATTTTTTTATTAATTTTAATATTGTATTACGGCAAATCCCATGATAAAAGTTTCATTTTTTTATTAGTTCAGACTCTTTTAAGCGATTTTAAGCCAGATTAAAACAATTAATTTTTCTTGCGTATTTTATAAATATTAGTATAGTTAAGTGATATCAAAACATATAGTATGCTGAAGCAGTGAAAAACTGCGGCCTATTTTTAACAAAAAAAATCAGGAGGTGCAAGAATAGCTAAGCAAAAACAAGGCGGCTACCAAACCAGAATTAACAGGGACATTAAAGCCAGAGAAATCCGCGTAATCGATCCGGAAGGGAACCAGCTGGGAGTCATTTCAGTCCATGAGGCGCTCGCGTCCGCCGAAGAATTTGGGCTGGATCTTGTTGAAATTTCACCCAATGCAGATCCTCCTGTCTGCAAAATAATGGATTACGGCCGCTTTAAATACGAACAAACCAAAAAACTGCAGGAGGCCAAAAAAAAGCAAACGACCTTTCAGGTTAAAGAAATCAAGGTCCGTCCAAAGACGGATACTCATGACCTGGAAATAAAAATTGGCCATATCAAAAAATTTATTGGGAAAAAAGACAAGGTAAAAGTGACCGTTGTCTTCAGAGGGCGTGAAATCACTCTCACCCAAAAAGGTCGGGAGCTGCTTGCGAAAATTGCTGAAGACACCGGTGAGTATGCTGTGGTCGAACAGGATTCCAGGATGGAAGGCCGTATAATGCATATGATTCTGGCTCCGAAATAATCCCGCCAGAAATGATCGCAATATCGACCCGGCCAGGAACTCAGCCAGTATAAGTATTTGCAGTTCGGGATACGCTTCAGCGGATTAGAAAAACCTGCATTTTATAAAAATTAAAATATAAAATGGCGCGGATAAAGCCGTCCGCGCCATATGTATTTTATATTTTTAATATTTTTTGAACAAATAAATAAAAAGAGTTGATCTGGACAAAAAATTTTGCTTAATACCGAATCAACTTTATAAAGGAGTATGGTTATGCCAAAAATTAAAACAAACAGAGCCGCCGCAAAACGATTCCGAAAAACCGGAACCGGTAAATATAAATTTTCAAAATCTCATGCAAGTCATATTTTGACCAAAAAATCCCGTAAACGGAAACGGTCATTGAGGCAAGCTCAGGTTGTGGACATTAGCAACATGAAGGAAATCAGACGCCTTCTTCCGAACGGATAATATATAGGCATCTAAGGAGATGGATCATGCGAATCAAAAGAGGGTTTAAAGCAAGAAGACGGAGAAAAAAAGTCTTAAAACTGGCCAAGGGGTTTGTCGGAAGTCGCGGTAAATTAATCCGCACCGCGTCGGACTCTGTCGACAAGGCACTCGTTTATGCATACCGCGACCGCAAGGCGCGCAAACGTGATTTTCGTAAATTGTGGATTGCCAGGATCAATGCCGGCGCCCGCATGAATGATATGTCATACAGCAAATTCATTCATGGGTTAAAGCAGGCTGAAATTGGGATTGATCGAAAAATTTTAGCAGAGCTGGCAGTGTCCGACCCTGGTGCATTCTCTCAACTGGCAGCAACGGCAGCAGCTAAATAATTTCGTAACGTCAAATACGACCGACGAGAATCCGTCTTACCGCAGAGTATCTAAAATTGGAAAACCGCATCGAACAGATCAAAACCGAGGCGATCGAAGCGCTTGCAAAAGCTGCCGACACAGAAGAAATCAAGTCCCTTTCCGTCAAATACCTTGGCAGAAAGGGACTTGTCACTTTGTTCTTAAGAAATATTTCTCAACTTCCGGCTGAAGAACGGCCTGAAGCCGGCAAGCAGGCCAATATCACCAAAAAAGAACTTGAAACCGCGTTTGAAAAAGCCATCCAGCGATTTGAAGAGCGGGCCGGCGAGGATGCTGACGAATCCATAGATGTCTCCCTGCCCGGTCGCACTTCACCGCGGGGGACCCTTCACCCGATTACACATATTACGCGGAGCATTTGCAGCATTTTTTCCCGCATGGGGTTTGATATTGCCGAAGGCCCTGAAGTTGAAACCGATTACTATAATTTCGAAGCCCTGAATATTCCGAAAAACCATCCCGCAAGGGACATGCAGGACACATTTTACGTATCGGACAATATTGTTTTAAGAACACACACCTCTCCGATACAAGTCCATATCATGGAGCAGAATGCCCCTCCCATCAGAATCGTAGCCCCGGGGAAAGTCTACCGATGCGATTCCGATCTCACCCATACGCCCATGTTCAATCAGGTGGAAGGCCTTCTGGTGGACGAGCAAGTTTCATTTGGCGATTTAAAGGGGGTTCTGGAGGCGTTTGTTCATGAAATTTTTGACGAACAGATCAGCCTCAGATTCCGGCCAAGCTTTTTCCCGTTTACAGAACCCAGTGCGGAAGTGGATATTCTTTGTGTCATGTGCCGGGGAAAAGGATGCAAAGTATGCTCAAACACGGGCTGGCTGGAAGTGCTGGGGTGCGGAATGGTTCACCCGGCGGTATTTGAAAACGTCGGATATGATACCCGCCGATACTCCGGCTTTGCTTTCGGGATGGGGGTTGAGCGCCTTGCCATGTTGAAATATGGAATTAATGATCTCCGGATGTTTTTTGAAAGCGATTACAGATTTCTAAGGCAGTTTTAAAATGAAAATCAGTACCAACTGGTTAAAAGAATACGTAGCGATTGATATTCCTGCAACCGATCTGGCCGACAAACTAACAATGGCCGGTTTGGAGGTAGAAGGAATTTCAGAAAGATTTCAGTATCTTGATTCCGTCGTTGTCGGCAAAATCATAAAAGTCGAACCGCACCCCAATGCAGATAAACTCCGATTATGTGAGGTCAGCATTGGAAACCGGACCGTCCCTGTTGTGTGCGGAGCCCCGAATGCGAAAGCAGGAATGAATGTGCCATGCGCTCTTCCCGGCACAGCTCTCCCAGGCGGGCTTGAAGTCAAAAAAAGCACCATCCGGGGCGCAACTTCCGAAGGGATGCTTTGCAGCGAAGCCGAACTCGAACTGGGACCGGACAAATCAGGACTGATGGTTCTCAGTGAAAAACTGACGGAGGGGATTGCCTTAAACATCGCCTTAAACCTTTCCGATACCGTACTTGAAATCGGCCTGACCCCCAACCGCCCGGATTGCCTCAGTTTTATCGGCATTGCCAGGGAAGTCTCGACAATAGTGAATCAGCCCACCCGGAAACCGGAAATCAAACTGCCCGAAACATCCGGCCAAATTGACGATTTCACATCAGTGACCATCAAATCGCCGACACTGTGCCCCCGATACGCCGCCAGGCTCATAACAGATATTACCGTGGCGCCTTCCCCGTTCTGGCTCAAGGACCGGCTTTACTCCATCGGCTTGAAGCCGATCAACAACATTGTCGATATTACCAATTTTGTTATGCTGGAACTCGGCCAGCCGCTGCATGCGTTTGATTTCGACCAACTTTCTGAAAACCGTATTATTGTCCAGACAGCTAACCACAACCAGCTTTTTGAAACATTGGATGGAAAAGAACGCCGGCTGACTGACGAGACGCTGATGATCTGCGACGGCGAAAAGCCGGTGGCGGTGGCTGGCGTCATGGGCGGCGTCAATTCGGAAATTAAAGAAAACACCACACGGGTTTTACTCGAAAGCGCTTATTTCAACCCGATTTCCATTCGAAAGACGTCAAAACATCTTGCGTTAAATACCGATGCGTCCCATCGATTTGAACGGGGCTTGGACCCGGAAGGCACCGTCACGGCTCTTAACCGTGCGGCACAGCTCATTGCCGAGATCGGAAACGGACGCCTGGTCGACGGCCTGATCGACGAATATCCACTCCCCTCTTCCGTTTCGTCAATTTTATTGAGTATCGCCAAGACCAACAAGCATCTTGGAACAGACCTGAACCAGTCGGAAATTGCCGAGTTCCTCCGATCGGTTGAATTTAATGTTGAGATAAAAGATGAAGACACCCTTTCCGTTTTACCCCCGTCATTCCGCGTGGATGTGAGCAGACCGGAGGATCTGATGGAAGAAGTCGCCCGGTTGTGGGGCTATAATAATATCAAAACGACATTCCCCAAAACTTCCGGGATGACGAATCTTCCCAATCAATCGATCAAAATAAAAAGTAAAATTAAAGATATGATGGCCGGTTATGGTTTCTCGGAATCTATTACCTACAGCTTTATCGGAAAAGATGCCTGTGACCGTTTAAATCTCCCGGAAAACGATGAACGACGGAGGATGCTCGATATATTAAATCCGATTTCCGAAGATCTGTCGGTCATGCGCACATCGCTGATACCCGGTCTGCTGGAAACCATGCATCGCAACTTATCCCATCAAATTAAAAATCTGAAAATTTTTGAACTGGGAAAAACCTTTATCAGCAATGGCCAGGACCGGCAGCCCACCGAGACGGAAATGCTGGCCGGACTCTGGACCGGCTCACGAGTTAACATGACCTGGCATGAAAAGCTCGTTGCGTGCGATTTCCATGACTTAAAAGGCGTCCTGGAAGATCTTTTCCGTTCCATGGGAATGGAAGACATCTCTTTTTCTAAAATGCCGGATGCATCATGCCGATATACAAAGGCCGGTCATACCGCCCAGATTCTATTTAACGGCAATTTCTTCGGACTGATTGGGGAAGTCAGCCCCATGGTTTTAAATAATTTCAACATCAAGCAGCCGGCTTTTATTTTTGAAATCAATGTAAACGCATTCATATCAAATCTAAAAGAATCAAAAATGTTTGTGCCGATACCCAAATTTCCGTTTACGGACAGAGACATCACGTTAATTGTTGACAATCATGTTCAAGCAGGTGATATTATAGCAAAGGTTAAAACTTTTGAAGAAAAACTGATGGAGGACATCTGTATTCTGGATGTATACAGCGGCAATCCGATTCCAGCCGGCAAAAAGAGTATCTCTTTAAGAATTGTATATCGCTCCTTTACCGAAACCTTGTCGGATCAACAGGTGAACCTCGTTCATCAACAACTCACAGACCGGATTATCCAAAAATTTAACGCAACACTACCGGTCTAAAATCCTAACAGGCTGTTTGCCCGATGGATATCCAGCTACCTCCTGGGACCACAATACCGGATAAGTTGTATTTCAAAATCGGGGAAGTTACCGCGATTACTGATCTGGCAGCTTATGTCCTCCGATTCTGGGAATCTGAGTTTAATCTTATATCACCCAAACGGACAGAATCCGGTCAACGGCTTTACCGAAAAGTCGATGTTGAATCTATATTAAAAATTAAATACTTATTATATGAAAAAAAATTTACCATCCCGGGTGCCAAAAAATTTTTAAAAAATAGCAGCAAACAAATTTCACCCCCCGTTCAACCCGGCACCCTGGAAGAAATTAAAACCGAACTACAGAAGATCCGGGCAATGCTCGACTGATTGCCGACAATTTCCTCCCCTGCCCTTTACCTTTTCAATATGATCTGATGCGTTTCTCGTTAAATTGCCTTCAAACGATATTTTAATATTGACATCCCAATATTTTTCAATTAGTTTATTACGGCTATGGATGCGGGCATAGCTCAGTTGGTAGAGTACAAGCTTCCCAAGCTTGGTGTCGCGAGTTCGAATCTCGTTGCCCGCTCCAAAGTTCTTGTAGGCCCATTCGGGTTGAATGGCGTGTGATAAAAGGGCGAATGATCTGAACGGCTTGATGAAACGGGCATAATGCCCGTTTTTTATTTTTTAAAACGCAGGGGCTGGATATTGGCAAAAACATATAAAAAAAAGGGCGGAACCAAAACCGAGACACCGGTGCCGCCGGAACAGACAGCCGGGATTGCGGATCCATCGGAAGTGGTGGCCGCCGTTTGGGAACTGGCCGAGCCGATATGCCGTGTCGAGGGGATGGAGTTGATTCACGTGGAGTACCAGCGGGAGGTCGGCGGCCGGATTCTTCGGCTTTATGTTGACAAGCCGGGAGGTGTCAATCTGGCTGACTGCTCAATAATCAGTTCCCAACTGGGCGATATACTGGATCTCAAGCTGGAAACTGGAGAGGCCTATACACTGGAGGTTTCGTCCCCCGGCCTGGATCGCCCTTTATCCAGACTGTCTGATTTTGAAAAATTTACAGGAAAACTGGCGAATATAAAAATCGCCCGCCCCATCAACGGTCAGAAAAAATTCAAAGGGATCCTGTCCGGGATTATGGAATCGAATATTCAGTTGAAGACTGAAAAAGAAACTGTGGCCATCCCTTATCAGGATATTATTAAAGCACGGCTTGTCAATTATGACGGAGATAACAAATGCTTATAACAGACATGAAACGTGTGATTGAGCAGGTTAGCAAGGATAAAGGTATTGAATTTAACGTACTGGTGAAGGCGTTAGAGGAAGCCCTGCGCTCAGCCGCAAAAAAGAAATTCGGTAACAAAATCGACATTGAAATTCAGTACAATGCAGAAACCGGCGAACTTGAGGTATTCCAATTCAAAGAGGTTGTAGAGAAAGTTACTGAACCGGCCTTTCAAATCAGCATGAAAGAGGGTCAGAAACTGGATCCGGAATGTGAAATCGGTGACAGCCTCGGGACGAAAATGGATACCACGACTTTCGGCAGAATTGCAGCCCAATCCGCCAAGCAGGTCATCATACAAAAACTCAAAATCGCTGAACGAAACGCGGTATACAACTCCTTTATCGAACGCCAGGGCGAAATCATCAACGGGATTGTTCAACGGACGACCCGGAATGAAATTATCGTCAACCTGGGGCAGGCTGAAGCGATTCTTCCGAAACGCGAACAAATACCGGGCGAGAGTTACCGACGCGGCGACAGGCTCAGGGCCTATATCGTTAAGGTACTTGAAGAAAGCAGAGGTCCTCAGGTGGTGCTTTCAAGAACGCATCCCGCTTTTTTAATTAATCTGTTTAAGACGGAAGTGCCTGAAATTAATGAAGGGGTTGTAAGCATTATCGGCGCAGCCCGGGAACCCGGAAGCCGCGGGAAAATTGCAGTACGTTCCAATGATCCGGATATTGATCCGATCGGTGCCTGCGTGGGAGTTAAAGGGAACCGGGTCCAGAGCGTGGTGCAGGAACTGAAAGGTGAAAAGATCGACATTATTTCCTGGCATGTGGATCCGGCAAAATTTGTGTGCAATGCGCTGGCGCCGGCGGAAGTCTCCAGGGTCATTATCGACGAAGTCAACCACGGAATGGAAGTAGTTGTGCCGGATGAAGCCCAGTCAATCGCCATTGGCCGAGGCGGTCAGAATGTGCGGCTTGCATCCAAACTCACCGGATGGAACCTTGACGTCAAAAACGTAACCGATTACGAAAACAGCATCAAACGGGGACGGGATTCGCTGATGGAACTCCCCGGAATGAACAAAGCATTGGCCGATGTCCTTTTTAAGGACGGCTTTTTCTCAGTTGAAGACCTCATAAAGGTTTCCGTTGAGGAACTTGTGGAGATTGCACGAATTCCGGAAGGAGACGCTAAAAATCTTATTACAGAGGCAAAAAAGGCTCTCAGCGAAGCCAAGAAGCCCGAACAAGAGGTAAGCGAAGAATCCGCAGACATGGAAGCCGAGGATTCGGCAGATGAAACTGCGGTTGATTCTGACAGTGACGAGATTACGGAATAAATTAATATTATTAAACAGATAATTTAATAATAAAACATAAAGTAAACGATCCCGGTTTTTGATGGATAAACGAGGGGGATGGATGGCAAAACTCAGAGTATATGAACTCGCCAGAGAGCTTAATCTGGAAAACAAAGCGCTCCTGGATAAAATTGAGGAGATGGGCATTGAAGTCAAAAGCCATATGTCATCTCTGGACGAGGACGTGATCAGCCAAATCAAAAATGAGATCTTCGGGAAAAAAGAACCCGAGGAAATTGTCGTAGACAAACGGATAAAGCCCAACGTCATTCGCAGACGGAAAAAAATTGTTCAGCCAACGGAAGATCCGGAAGTCGCTGAAACACCGGAGGTTTCCGAAGAAGAAGCCGTCGAACCCCAGATCAAGGAAAAAACGCCGGAAGAAGAAGCTGAATTAAAACCAGCTGAAATTTTAGAAGAAAAATCCGAACCCGCACCTGTTGAAACTGAAAAAGCGATCGATACTGTTCCTGAACCGACTGCCCCGCCTGCGCCGGAAAAAGAGATCTCGGTGGAAGCGGCTGCGGAAGAAGTCAAGGCGGAACCGGAAGCAGAAGCGGAACCGGAAAAATCCGAAGCTCTTGATGAGTCAACGCCTGAAATAGAAGAAAAACAAATGGTTAAGCCGACGCTGAAACGCAAGGCCAAAAAAGGGACGCCGGCTAAAATCATCAGTCTGCCGAAAGAGCCGGTTGCGCCGGAAAGAGCAGAACCTGCACCAGCACCCCAGGGTGAACCGAAACCAGCGAAAAAATTCGTCAAGGAAATGAAAAAAAGAACACCGGTCATAGAACCGGATCAAGTGGAACCACCTGTTCCGGAAAAATTGGTCGAACCGGGGGCAAAAAAGAAAGTCCGCAAAAAAAGGGATGAAGATGAACTTGAAGATGAGGTTAAAAAACCTAAAAAAATGAAAGCCGCCGTGAAACGGAAGGAAGTGGTTGAAGGGTCAGCGCTTTACGATAAAAGCTTTGGCCGAGCCAGGAAAGGCCGGAAAAAATTTAAACCCACACCTGCGGCCGGCGGTCAGAAAACGCTCATCACCGTCCCCAAAGCCATTAAACGGCGGATTAAGATTGATGACACGATTGTACTGGCGGATCTCGGAAAACGAATGGGGATTAAAGCCAATGAACTGATCGCCAAACTGATGGGATTGGGAATGATGGTCACAGTCAACCAGACCATCGATTTTGAAACCGCCTGCCTGGTCGCAACGGAATTCGGGTTTGAGCTTGAAAAAGCGACATTTGAAGAAGAAACCGTCATAAAAACGGAAGTGGATGATCCTTCTCAAATGGTTCACCGCCCGCCGGTTGTCACAATCATGGGCCATGTCGACCATGGGAAAACATCTCTTCTGGACGTTATCCGCCGGTCAAAAATCACCGAATTCGAAGCTGGCGGCATTACCCAGCATATCGGCGCTTATCACGTCAAACACGAGTCCGGAGAAATCGTCTTTTTAGACACACCGGGCCATGAAGCATTCACCGCCATGCGTTCGCGAGGTGCCCACGTAACCGATATTGTAGTTCTGGTTGTGGCTGCGGATGATGGCGTTATGCCTCAGACTGTTGAGGCCATCAACCACGCGAAAGCCGCCAATGTTCCGATTATTGTTGCAGTGAACAAAATCGATAAACCGGACGCAGACCCGGAACGGATTAAGCGGGAACTGGCTGAGAAAGGACTGGCCCCGGAAGACTGGGGTGGTGAAACCATTTTCGTTAATGTTTCCGCAAAACAGCAAATCGGGATTCAGGATCTGCTGGAGATGATCCTGCTTCAATCTGAAGTCCTCGAACTCAAAGCGAATCCGAATAAACCCGCATACGGACACATTATTGAATCCAGACTCGATACCGGAAGAGGCGCCGTGGCAACCGTTTTGATCAAAGAAGGAACGCTTCACGTCGGGGACGCAGTTGTTTGCGGTATGTATTATGGAAAAATCCGGATGCTGTTTGATGATATGGGCATGCAGATCAAAGAAGCCGGCCCGTCCATGCCCGTTGAAATCGTCGGATTATCCGGCGTTCCCATGGCAGGCAATGAACTCAACGTCCTGGCGGCTGAAAAGGACGCCAAGCAGGTCAGTGAACATCGGCTTCAAAAGCAGCGCGCCAAGGAACTCGCCCGGACCAGCCGGATGAGCCTTGAAAAATTGTATGAAAAATTAATGGAAGGCGAAGTGAAAGACCTGAATATCATCATCAAGGCGGATGTTCAGGGCTCCATCGAGGCCATCACGGATTCGCTGACCAAATTGTCCATCGATGAAGTGAAAATCGGTGTCATTCATTCGGCTGTCGGCCCGATCCGTGAATCGGATATATCTCTGGCCGCTGTTTCCAACGCCATCATTTTAGGCTTTAATGTCCGTCCGACGGCCAAGGTGGCCCTCATCGCCGAAGAGGAGAATGTCGATATCCGCTACTATGACATCATCTACAATGCCATCAAGGATATCAAAGACGCTGTGGTCGGCATGATGGACGCAAAATTTGAAGAAAAAGTTCTGGGCGAGGCGGAAGTCCGGGAGACATTCCATGTGCCCAGCGTCGGGACAATCGCAGGATGTTATGTAACCAACGGCAAGATCCAGCGAGGTGCCCAGGTTAGACTCATCAGAGACGGCATTGTCACCTATGACGGGAAAATTGCCACTTTAAGACGGTTTAAAGATGACGTCAAGGAAGTCACTCAGAATTATGAATGCGGTATCCGCATTGAAAATTTCAATGACATTAAAATCGGCGATTTGATTGAGTGCTATCATCTGGAAGAGGTCAAGCCGTCCATGCCGGTATAGAAAAATGCCGATCTGACTTTATTATATAATTAGAATGACAATATTATATGGTAATCGGAGTTGGGAAAATAGGATTCAGGCTGGCGTTTTGCCACTCATTGAAAGGCAAACGGAAGGTTGTCAAATCAATTATTGCCCGAACCCGGAATACGTTTAACGTTTCAATTGCCGAAGTCGATTTAAACGATATTCATCAGCGTGCGCAAATCGGATTTGCGATCGTGGGAAATGACCGCCGGCTGCTGAATTCAAAAATTGATAAGATTTTTGAATTTATAGAAAATCTTCAATTGGCGGAAATTACCGATACGGATATGGAGATCATCAGTTTATGAACACAAAACCCTTTGCCAGGGCAGACAGAGTCGCCGGATTAATCCATGAATCCCTGTCTCTGCTGCTGAAAAAATCGATCAGCGACCCCCGCCTGGAATCGGTCAGCATTACCGGTGTCAAGGTGTCGTCGGATCTGAAACAGGCAAAAATATACTTTGTGATTTCCGATCGTGCCTCAACCAAGGAAGAGGCTTTTGCGGGGTTTAAAAAAGCAAAAGGGTTTATCAAATATAGTCTTGCACAGGAACTAAAACTGCGATATATGCCTGAGTTTCAATTTTATTATGACGATTCAATCGATTATGGATTCCATATGAATTCCGTACTAAAAAAAATAAAAAATGAGTATAACACAAATAATCAACCACCTGAAAAAGAGTAATCGCATTCTGCTTGCGTCACATATTCATCCGGACGGAGATGCCATCGGATCACTGATCGCCCTGGGGCTTGCACTTCAGGAATCGAAAAAAAAAATCAGGGTCTTCAATGAAAGTCCCATACCGGCGGTCTATCAATTTCTGCCGTCCCTCCACCTGATCAACCGGACGGCCGGTGATATTTCCGAGTATGATACCGCAATCATACTGGACTGCTCCGATCTTCACCGGATCGGCGAAGGCGCCACCGATGTGACCAAAATTCCTACTATTATCAATATTGATCACCACACTACCAATACCCGTTTCGGTCATCTGCAGTATATTGACCCGAAAGCGTCCTCCACATCCGAAATGGTTTACCGACTGATCGAAGCAATGGATAATGTCGTGATCGACAAAGGGATGGCCTACTCCATTTATACGGGAATTATGGCAGACACCGGTTCTTTCAGATTCGCCAATACGACTCCTGAGGCTTTTGAAATATCCCATCAAATGGTTTTATTGGGCGCCAATCCCCATAAAGTGGCCCACCATGTATATGAGACAATTTCATTAAACCGGATTAAACTGATGAATATGCTGTTTGATTCCATCGAACTGTCCCATAACGGCAAACTTTCGATTATGACACTCACCCAGAACATGCTTCAGACAACCGGAACCATGCTTGCCGATGTCAGCGGCCTGATCAACTATGCCAAGCAGATCGAAAACGTCAAGCTGGCCGCCCTGTTGTTTGAAAAAAAACGCCAGCCGGGAAGAAAATACGGAAGCGATTTTCATGTCAGTCTCCGGTCGGATGGGGCGGTAAATGTAGCGGCAATCGCCACCTCTTTCGGCGGCGGCGGGCACCACAATGCGGCCGGCTTTGATGTTCAGGCAACCCTGCCGGATTTAAAACGAACGATTTTTTATTTTTCGGAAAATCTATAATCGCACCGGGAGGGCCGTTTATCCATTAATAAAAAGATAATGTTGCAGAAAACAGTAAATGAAGTCAGTGGAATTTTGATCGTTGATAAACCGCAGGATATGACTTCGGCAAGAGTCATCAGCCGGATCAAAAAAATTTCAGGCATAAACAAAATCGGCCACACCGGAACGCTTGATCCTATGGCAACCGGCGTGATGATCTGCACAATCAATCGGGCCACTCGCCTGTCCCGGTTTTTTCTTGCCAGCCCGAAGAAATATGCAGCGGTTTTAAGATTAGGCGTGGAAACAGATACTTTGGACGCCACCGGAAGTATTCTGTCGACCCGCCCGATCGACGCGGTAACGGAGCATGCTGTTCGTTCAGCATGTCAACAGTTTGAGGGTGAAGTTTATCAGACGCCCCCGGCGTATTCAGCGCTGAAACACAATGGCGTACCACTGTATAAATATGCGAGAAAGGGTGCACCTGTCGTCAAACCGCCCCGGAAAGTATTTATATCATTCATTAAGATTACTGATATAAATTTACCGGAAATCCGGTTTGAAACGGAATGCTCCTCCGGAACGTATATTCGCACTCTGTGCGCTGATATCGGGAATACGCTTGGATGCGGCGGTCATCTGAAAATGCTCAAACGGATCGAATGCGGCGGATTCAGCATTCATGATGCGATACCTCTTTCGGATATCGAATCACAACCGACAATGGAGACGATAGCCAACAGACTCGTCCCCATGTCGGATGCCCTTTACGGGATGATGCCATATCTCGCCGATAATGATTTAACGGAAAAGATAAAGTACGGAAAAACCATCGCATTAACCGATTTGAAAGTAGACATCGGAAATGCCGGCAGTCGGCTCCTCAAGATTATTGATAATAAAAATCAGCTCCTTGCAGTAGTGAGCCCTGATGAAACGGCGGACCGGTATAATTATTGTTGTGTTTTTCACAATCCATAATATGATATAACACGATTCAAGATATGAAATATACACATGGAGGAGGAAACAGTGAATATCCCAGCGCAAAAGAAAAATGAAACCATTAACCGATTCAAGCTCCACGAATCTGACACCGGATCACCGGAAGTTCAGATTGCCCTTTTAACAGACCGGATCGTGCACCTGACCGAGCATTTAAAAATTCACAACAAAGACCATCACTCAAGAAGAGGTCTGCTCGTCATGGTCGGCAAGCGCCGTAGACTGTTAAATTATGTCAAAAACAAAGATATCCACCGTTACCGGTCGATTATCAAAGAGCTTGGCTTGCGGCGATAAATAAATATCCCCTTGAAATGATGTGTATCTTTATATCCAGCATATCGACGTTTGAGGGCTACACAAATACCCATTCAGGCGGTTCCTTAAGCTTAGACTTTTGCCTGGGACTTTTGAACGTCGGCTTGTTATCAGGAGATTAAATGACAATGGAAATTTCTTTCAGTACGGAAATCGGGGGAGAAACACTTAGTATTCAAACCGGAAAGGTTGCCCGGCAGGCATCCGGCGCGGTAATGGTTCAATATGGTGAAACCATTGTTCTCGTAACAGTGGTTTCTTCAAAAGATGAGCGGCCGGATGTCGATTTTTTGCCGCTTTCAGTCGAATATCAGGAAAAGATTTACGCCGCAGGGCGTATTCCCGGAAACTATTTCCGACGCGAAATCGGCCGGCCCAGCGACAAAGAGACCCTCACGGCCCGCCTGACCGACCGGCCTATTCGACCGCTGTTCCCTAAAGGCTATGCCTTTGAAACCCAGGTGATCGTGACGGTTTTGTCCATGGACAAAGTCAATGATCCGGATATCCTTGCCTTAAACGGTGCGTCCGCGGCACTGATGATTTCCGACATACCGTTTGAGGGACCGGTCGCTTGCGTCCGCGTGGGCCGAGTTGACGGCAAACTGGTGGCCAACCCGACCATTGAAGAACGTAAAGTCTCTGATATCAGTGTCATTGTCGCGGGGTCAAAAACCGGGATCATCATGGTCGAAGGCGGCGGTAAAATCGTCAGCGAAGCGGAAATGCTGGAAGCCATTTATTTCGGTCACGAGCAGCTGCAACCGATTATCGAACTCCAGGAAAAGCTGATCACAAGTGTCGGGGTTGAAAAACGCCCGTTCGTACCCAAAGAAAAAGATGCTGCCCTGGCTGAAAAAGTTGCGGCGGCCGCCAGCCAGAAAATTGCAGAAGCCGTAACGATTCCCGGAAAAGTAAACCGCGGCAACAAACTTTCCGAACTCAAAGCCGAGATTTTTAAAAGCCTGGGCGAAGAATACGCGGATCGAAAAAGCGAAGTGTACGGGATTTTCAAAGATCTGGAAAAAAATATCTGCCGGGAGATGATTCTTAAACAAGGCCGCCGGATCGATAATCGCGCCTTTGACGAAGTCCGGCCGATCAAATGTGAAGTGGGACTCTTGCCCCGGGTTCACGGCAGCTCTCTTTTTACACGGGGCGAAACCCAGGTGCTGGGCGTGTTGACACTCGGTTCCGGACCGGATGAACAGCGAATAGAGACTTTAAGCGGCGAAGAAAGCCGTCCGTTCATGCTCCACTATAATTTCCCGCCGTTTTCCGTCGGTGAAGTCCGACGTCCCGGCGGCCCGAGCCGAAGGGATGTCGGTCATGGGACACTGGCCAGGCGGGCGATTGAAAAAGTTTTGCCCGCCAAAGAA